>JAJFKQ010000247.1 GCA_021773155.1 Woeseiaceae bacterium
AAATTAATGAATCCGGCATTCAGGGTCCAGATTCTCCGGACGGCTCCATTTTCGATTATCTGTGGTATCGAAGTCTTCGGCATTAATGCTGCCGCCGGTGTCACTCAGCCACTCAATGAAAATGTCGCGGGTCAGCGGCAGGCTGTCATCAATGACATAGCCGCCCTCGGGAATGACCGACGTCAGTATGTTGTCTCCGCCCAATGCGATGTAGTCGTTTACAGCTACGGTCACCGAGTCGCTATCCAATATTTCTCGCCCATCCGCGAAATGCAGTGCGACGGTCATGTCGTCGCTGTTGCATACAACAGCTGCGCGCATGCCGGAGAAGCCGATACGAATTCGACGGTGTACTTGCTCCGCAATAATCTGCCGGATCTCCGCCCCGGTGAGAGTTAAAATCACCAGTCGATTCTCGAAAGGCGATAGCTGGTACACGTCGCCGAACGTCAATTCGCCAGCCGGTAGATTCTGGCGCAAACCACCAGCAACATTGTGAATAACGACATCGACATCGGATGTTGCCAGCAACGCGTCGGTGAAGAGATTACCGAGCGTAGATTCCGGATTACCGTTGAGCGTGAAGGGAGTCTCAAGGTGAATCCCGATCTTTGCCTCCTTTTGATCCTTTGCACGCTGCCTGGCCCGCTCGGCGATCATCACCACGTCGGCATTCGCTTGGATCACTTGTCCCTCGTACTCAGCGCCGGCAACCACCGGATGGGGAGGATACACACGCCGGTTGATCACGTTTCCGGAGGTCCGATCAATAGAAAAATCTACGCGACCGAATGCACGCGTATTCGAATAACTGGAAGTGATTGAGATACCATTAACTATATGGGCGACACCTTGATGTACGTGCCCGGCAATGATGTGATCAACGAGTCCAGTCGGGAGCGCTCTTGCCACCTCAAATATTTCAGCAGTCCCGACGCAAGATGACAGGTCGTTGGGGTTGTCAAACTCGGTACACATGCCACCGGCGTGTGCAGTAACGATAACGAGTGTCGCACCCTCTTTACGCAACTTATTTGCCTGCTCCTTGATAGCCGGTACCAACGGTGCGATACGTAGCTCGCGAACGTTCGCCGCAATTGTTCTCTGCAAGGCATTCGATGTTGTGACACCAATTACGCCAACTGTTACGCCGTTCACATCGACAAGAACTGAGGGGTGCACATTTTCCCAATTCACACGAACGCCAGTATTGGCGTCGATCAGGTTCGCGGCGAGTAAGGGGAAGTTAGCCTCCGTGGCACGTTGCTTCAATGCTTCCACCGGATCGTCTTTATCGGACGAAGGAATCGCTTGCGAACCAATTGGCCCAAAGTCGAATTCATGATTGCCGATTGCGGCTGCTGCATATCCCAGCGCGTTATAGGCACTGACCATTGCCGCGCCTTCCGACAGGTTGGACTCGAGTGTCCCTTGCCACATGTCGCCGGCATCAATTAGAAGTACGCCGCCGCCATCTTGTTCACGGGCGGCTCGAACAGCACTCACATAACCGGAGACCGTGACGAGGCCGCCGCGCTCTTCTGTCTGTACCAGCTGCCCATGTACGTCATTGGTGCCAATGACGGTGATGATGAGTTCGGTAGGTGCCGAGCACGACGCGAGTAAAGCGACCGCCAGCAGTATTGTCAGTATCCGTTTCATTGGCACTGACTATACTACCGTCACTCAAAAAAAAAATAGCGTTACTCGTATCGCAGCGCGAGAATCGGGTTGGATCTCGCGATTCGAATCGCGTGGCCGGCGATAGTCAGCCAGGCGAGCAATACTGCTATGAGCCCGGAGACGATCAGAATCGGAATCGGTGACTCAATTCGATCGGCGAAGAAATTGAGATAGCCCTGTGATGCGAAGTATGCGCCGGGCAAGGCAACCAGCAGTGCCCAAAGCACAGGCGTCGAGAATTGCCAGACCAGGAGGCGCGCGATTTGCGTAGCACTGGCTCCCAGTACCTTGCGCACCCCGATTTCTTTGGTTCGCTGTGTTGCCATGAAAGCGGCCAACCCGAACAGGCCGATCAAAGCTAGCGACATTGCGACAAACGCGAATATTCCCAGCGCCAGGTTCATGTACTTGAGTACGTTGTAGACGCCATCGAATGTCTCGTCGAGGAAACTTCCTTGCATTGGATAATCGGAGATCACCCGATCCCAGACCTCTTCGATGCTTTCGACACTGTCCATTATGTTGCCGCCGACGATGCGAACAGACCCGATTCTGAGCGATGCTGGAGCGTACTGAAATGTCCACGGTTTCTCCTCGTTGAAAAAACCAAGAACGTTCTGTGTTGGTACAACGCCAACGATTACGTATTCTCGCACCGTCGCTTCTTCATCGGTTGTGTAAAGACGCTGGTTCAGAGCATCGATCGGCTTGTCGTAGCCCATCATGGCTGCTGCCATATCGTTGACGAGAATGTTTAGCGATTCAGTCTCCTCAGCACGCTTGTCGTTTGTAATATCGTCGCTGAGGTTTCTACCCGCGAGAATTGGTATGTCGTAAGCGTCCAGGAATTCGGGTGACATGCGCATAGTCATGAAAGCGATGTTGGCGGCTTCATCACCGGGAATCGGAGTTAATGTGTTTTGCGAGCTGCTCTGTTCGTAAGGCACCTGTGAAGAGTAAGCAACCCTGTCCACGTTTGGTAGTGCTTCAAGTTCATGGCGCAGGGTTTCAAGGCGGTTGCTTATGCCTTTGACGTCCAAGCGGTCAAGCGTGTAAATTTCGGATCGCGGAAAAACGTAGCTGGCTTCCTTCACCTTTTCGTTTTGCAGAAAGACGATTGTCACGATCGCCAGCATGAACGCAGAAATCGCGAACTGTGCTCCGATCATGAATGACCTGACCAGCGAGCCCTTTTTGCCCTTGCGAGCAATGTCGCGGAGTGCCTCTATTGGATTCGTCCTGGTGATCAACCACGCCGGATACAGGCCGGCAAATAGTCCAACAAGAGCGGTCGTTAGCAGTAGCCAGGGCATTGTCGCCAAGTAATCAAGAGTCAGGCTTTTGCTAGCCGCGTTGTTAAACAACGGGATGATTATTTCCAGTGCTGCTATTGCGAAAATCATAGCGATCACGGCGATGACCAGGCTTTCTACAAGAAACTGCGTGAGTAGCTGCGTTTGCGTGGCGCCCATCGTCTTGCGCATGCCCACTTCACGGGTCCGGCCCAACGATTGCGCGGTCGCAAGGTTTGTGTAGTTAACACATGCAACAACCAGCACCATTAAGCTTAATAGAGCGATGGTGGATATAACGGGCATACCAATCATGTCCCAGATGGCAACATTGGCATACGGCAATGGATGGACATCGAAGCTGGCAAGTGCCTGTCCTTCATCCTCGGGAACCAGTGTGTCGAATATTCGATTTGCCTGTGTCTGCAACCAGTCCTGATCAAGCGATTCTGGCAGCATGACATAGGTCATATCTCCTAACGACAGATTGTTCCAGTCACCAACATCTGCATTGTAATCACGCAATGTGTTTAGCGCTCGAAACGGGGCGACAACGCCAAATCCCTGATCGCTAATGATAAGTGAGTTGAAATGTGAGTTAAGTGGCGGGTCTTCAACTACAGCCGTAATCGAAAAATCGAATTCATTATCGAACGTTACGACCTCACCAACGACGTCGGTCTTACCGAAATACTTGATCGCTATCGTTTCGGTTATCAGCAGGCCAGTGGGATTGTCCAGTGCAGTTGAATCACCGTGAAGGTACTTGAAGTCGAATATTTTCAGAAGTTCCGGGTCAGCGAAACGCAAGTTCTGGTAGAAGCTCTCGGGACCCATGGTCAATAGATATTCGCCGTTTCTGGTTCGCGCGACCGCATCTATGTCGGTGAGTTCCGCTTTTATCAGTGGGGCGACGGCCATGAAGGTTGAATTGAACTTGTCTACGCCAGCGTTCAGTTCCGGGGACGCTGTGCCGCCAATCGTGTAGATGCGATCGACGTTCGCAAAAGACCGGTCATGGGTGCTTTCGTATTCGACCAACAGTCCGCCGAAGACATAAATTGTCAGCCCAATTGCGAGGCCAGAGATGTTGATCGCAGCGAACGCCTTGTTCTTTCGCAGGTTTCGAAGAGCAACAATAATGTTATTCCAGAGCATGATCTTCCCCGTTATGCGGCGCGTGTGTTTTCTGTGACGATGTGTCCGTCAAACAGATTCACAGTCCGATGTGCGTAGTCGGCGTGTGCGGGTGAGTGCGTGACCATGACAATCGTCGTGCCCTCTTTGTTTAGTGAGCGCAGCAATTCCATGACTTCCTGGCCATGAACCGAGTCGAGATTTCCGGTTGGCTCGTCCGCGAGAATAAGCGGCTGATCGCCCACGACGGCGCGGGCAACCGCAACGCGTTGCTGTTGCCCGCCGGAGAGTTGGCCCGGCATGTGCTTGGCACGGTGCGCGATTCCCATACGGTCCATAACATTGGCAACACGCTTCTTTCGCTCCGCCGATGGCATGTCGTGGTACAACAGC
>JAJFKQ010000248.1 GCA_021773155.1 Woeseiaceae bacterium
CCGCCGTGCTCAAGTGCACAACGTGCACCGGGCGCGAGTTTGGAGCGCAACATCCAGCCAACGGCAGCACTACCTATGAAACTAAAAAATCCGACGCGTGAATCGGTAACCAGGCTCTCGGCTGTGTCACGGTCATTGGTCACGATCACCTGACACCACGCACCGGGCAATCCCGCCTCACGCAGGATTTCCACAAACCGCAAGCACGACAACGGCGTGTCCGGTGCCGGCTTTACCACAACCGGACAACCGCTCGCGATTGCTGGTCCAACCTGATGAACAATCAGGTTTAAAGGATGATTGAACGCGCTAACCGCTACAACGACGCCAATTGGCTCTTTCTGCGTAAAGGCAATCCGTCCAGCGGTTGCAGCAGTCTTGCCGATCGGGACAACAGCACCTGAATGGGCGCGAAGTGTTTCGGCACACAGCCGCATACCATCGATGGCTCGAACGACTTCGACCTTCGAGTCGCTGTAGGGTTTACCGCCTTCGGACGCCGCAAGTATTGTAAGTTCTTCGATCTGCCCGCTCATCAATTCAGCGGCTTTGTCGAGAATCTCAATCCGCTTCGGGACCGACAGCCAGGAACCCCTGTCGCGAAACTTCGCGTAGGCAGCGCTCAGTGCATCTTCAACGTGATCCGCTCCCGCTGTCCCTAGCTGGTCAAGTTCACGACCGTCGAATGGCGATGTAACGGACAAGCTGCCGACAGGCGGTTTGCCGCTCTCGAGCATCAAATCGTGCACGTGATTTCTCCAAGTTTCCTGGTCAGTAACGGATTCTCGCGGTAATCAATCGGGATAACGACCAGGCTCGGGCCTTCTTCAGCGAGCGCGGCGTCAAGAACAAGTAACAGGTCCGCTGAGTTATTGACACGGTGTCCGTGCCAGCCGAAAGCAGTAGCTAGCGTGGTCCATTCCGGGTTGCCGAAAGACAAGTCGGTATGACGACCAAAGTGGGTCTCCTGTTTCCAGGCAATCAAACCGTACTCCTTGTCTTCCCAAACCATGACGACGATATTGCTGCCAATTCGCTTTGCCGTCTCCATCTCCTGCACATTCATGAGAAATCCCGCGTCTCCTGCGATCGCGAGAATTCGTCGATCGGGGTGCACAATGCTTGCAGCGATGGCACCAGGCAACGCAAACCCCATGGAACAAAAACCGTTCGGTATCAGGCAGGTGTTTGGTTCGTGACATTGATAGTGTCTCGCAACCCACATTTTGTGCGCGCCAACGTCGGAAAGAAGAATATCTTTACGCCCCATAACCTGCCTCGCATCCCACAAGGCCTTTTGCGGTCGAATTGTGCCTTCAGTTTCGTCATCTTTGTATTCGGCGAAATCTTCCGTCATTTTGTCCCGGCAGTCGCTTTGCAACGTGAAGTCAAAATCTAGAAGGTCTTCTTCGTCGACACGCTCATTCAACATCCACAAGGTATGCGCAAGGTCACCGATCAACTCTATGTCGGGGTGGTAATACTCGTCGATCTCGGCGGGCAGGAAGTCGGCATGTAACACCTTTTTGTCGCCGTGTGCGTTCCATAATTGCGGGTGGTATTCAACCATGTCAAAGCCGAGCGTGATCACCAGATCGGCATCATCAATGGCCATCGATATTCGGTCTTTACTACCTAGTCCGACGGTGTACAGGCAATAGTTCGCGTCCATATCGACACAACCTTTCGCCATGAATGTGCTGACTACACCGATACCGGTTTTCTCGCAGAACATTCTGAGCTGCTTACTCGCGCGTCTGCGAATACAACCATTTCCCGCGATGATAATTGGCCGCTGCGAGTCCTTTAGCATTGCGAATGCCTCATCAACTATTTTGCCGTCGGCTACGGGACGCCGGAAGCGCCGTGGTGTCATCGGTTTCTTGGTAGTTTCCATTTCCGCAATATCTTCCGGAAGTTCGATGTGCACGGCACCTGGTTTTTCAGTACGCGCAAGACGCACAGCCTTTCTGACAATTTCCGGAATAGTGTCGGGATTGAGAATTGTCGTCGACCACTTAGTCACTGGTTCGAACATGCTTACAACATCCATGATCTGGTGCGACTCTTTGTGCAGCCGATCAGTCGATCCCTGGCCCGTCAATACCAGCATTGGTGCACGATCCATATTGGAATCGGCGACACCGGTAATCAAATTGGTTGCGCCAGGCCCCAGAGTGCCGAGGCAGCCCGCTGTGTTGCCTGTCAACCGTCCGTAGATTTCAGCCATAAATGCCGCGCCTTGCTCATGACGTGTCAAAACGAACTTGATCTTCCTGGATGTTTCCAGAGACATCATGAAATCGGCGTTTTCTTCGCCGGGCACGCCGAATATGTACTCGATCCCTTCTTCTTCCAGGCACTCGACTAACAGATCGGATGCTTTCATTTTTTTCTCCCTTGAGTAGACACGATGCGCCAATAGTGACCGGCCTATTAGCGGCAATATTACACGCGCACCTTTTATGCTTTGCTTGCAACCGCACTCCTGCCAAGAAATAAACAGTGCTTCATCCCCATCAACACCTGTAGTAATACTTATTGGATGATGCGGTAAATTAGGGAATTCTAATATATAGACAGAATGGTTCTGGATTGTGCGCTGCAGACTGGGAGAAATCGATGAAGTTCGCTGACCGCTGGCCCCCTGTGCCGGCCGGGATTCTTATAGGAATTAGTATGTTGCTGGCCTTTGCCGTTGCCGGAAGAGGCATCGGCGCTAGTGGGGCTATGACTCGGTTCGTGGCTTGGGTACAGCATGGTCTTTTCCCGATCGCAACAGAGCAAAGTGTCTACTTCGGCAAGTATTTCGCCGACGGTGCCCATCCCCTCAACGACTACGTTTCTTTTCTCGTAGCCGGTTTACTGGTCGGGAGTTTTGTCGCTGCCTGGCTGGCTGGCGAACTCCGCGTAGAGGTTCTGCGCGGACCGCGGAGCTCGGTTGCGTACCGACTCGTGCTCGCCCTCGGAGGCGGCGTTCTCGCCGGATTTTCTGCACGTTTGGCACGCGGTTGCACAAGCGGGCAGGGACTCGTCGGTGGCGCTGAACTGTCGGTCGGTGCGTGGGTATTTTTGATGTGCATTTTCGCCGGTGGCTGGATGGGCGCCTGGTTTGTGAGAAAACAATGGATATGATCCTGCCGCTCGCGAAGACAGGCGCTATCTCGTCTTCAATGAACCTTTGGTTGGCTCTGCCTATCGGATTCATTTTTGGATTTGCACTGTTTCATGCCGGTTTTACAGACAGTCGCCGAATTGCATGGGCATTTTATTTCAAAGACGTCGGCGTGCCCGTTGTCATGTTTTCCGCCATCGCAACCGGCATGCTCGGATTGTGGGGCATGAGCCTGATCGGTGTTATCGATATTTCACTGGTCTACATGCTGCCAACGTATTTGCTGCCGATGGCGATCGGCGGTTTGATCTTTGGTCTTGGCATGGTGATCGGCGGCTATTGCCCCGGAACAGCAGCGGCATCAATCGCAACCGGCAAAGTCGATGCCATGGTCTTCATTGTCGGCTTTCTTATCGGTAGCATGGTGTTCGCGGACTTCTTTCCTGTCTGGGGCGATTTCTACAACAGCGATTACATGGGCGCTTTCCGTCTTGATCAGTGGTTGGGCATCGGGCTTGGTCCCACGGTTCTGATCATTGTTCTGATCGCAGTGGGTGGCACTCTGACGATGCGTTTCGTACAGAACAAGGTTTGGCCATCGACCGAGGAGGATCCGCAGAAGGACAGAATTACCAAGATGCAGGGTGCTTTGATCGCTGTGGCTGTTGTGATCGGAATTGTATTCGCGTTCTTCCCCACCGAATCATTCATCGACGATAGTGTTGAGGTGCCTTACTACATCATCGAAAAAACAACCGTTAGCCAGGCAGTTTCAGATACATTGCCTTTGGTAACGGTTGCTGCATCAGGAAACGACGCATGAAACGACGCGAATTTATCAAAGTATCCAGCTTGCTGGGCACCAGTGCGGTAGTAACGCCGACCTTCATGCTGGGCGGGTGCACATCGCAACCTCTACCCGGTACAGGGGTGGTCAGCAAAACGCCCACTATTTGTGACATGTGTTTCTGGAAGTGTGCAGGCGACGTTTA
>JAJFKQ010000249.1 GCA_021773155.1 Woeseiaceae bacterium
AGTCGCGATCCTTGGCATTCCACCTGCTGAGACTGCGATCGACTGGAACCAGGTAATCTTCAAAGGCCTCGAACTGAAAGGCATTTACGGCCGCGAGATGTTCGAGACCTGGTACAAGATGTCGAGCATGTTGCAGAGCGGCCTGAACATAGAGCCGGTCATCACGCATCACTTCCCGATCGACGAATACCTGCCCGCTTTCGAGCTCATGGAATCGGGGCAGACTGGCAAAGTAATTTTGAACTGGGACTAAGTGCTGATGATGAGCGTCTGCGGTCATTCACGATCAAAGCGATCAAAGCGATCAAATGAAAATTCTTGTTTCGGAGAGGACTTGCAGGTAATTCTCATCGGAAGCGCCCTGGCTAAGTCAGAATGATCAAGGCGTGCCGCTACCTGTGTGGTTGCGACGCAGTTTTCGCTGATCTTGTACTCCATATCACCATAACTATTCATGTAGCCGGTTGCATCCTCCTGAGTTGGAGGCAGCTTCGCTTGCACGCTATTCGTTAAAGGAAGAGGCCCCTGCATAATTGATACATAGCTTTCATATCCCTGCTCCAGTAACCACCGTTTGAGTACTTCCTCGTCGGACTCCTGGGTCAGTCTGCGTGCCTCAGCCCACCAGTCGATAACATGAGCGCGTCTCTCTTTCCCGGAGCTTTCAGCGGAGAGCGCATCTTTGCTCTGAGTTTGATGTGAGCCTTCGGTGCTTAAGTTCGCCTGAGTCGGTGGTGGTTTTGCTTCGATAGCTTGAGGCAATTCAAAGACCAGACTACCAACCGGAGGCCGCGCGGCGTGGTGAACCTCGATATTCCGGATCATACGAGTGACGATACGGTCATGCTCACCTGGCAGAATCAGGCGTGTCATCAGGTAAAACAACGCGACCGTCACCGGGAATGCAATAGCTGCCGAGGATGCGAATCTTCTTATTCCGGAGCGGCGTTCTTGATTCATGCTAGCAAGACCGAATGGTTTTCTTCGTCCCCCAATACGTTCTGAGGCCCCTTGCCAAAGATGCCCCGTCACTGAAAATAGTCGCGTAAAAAATTCCGCAAAAATCGGCTTTGAGTTGCAGCCGGTCGCTTCGCTTCTAAATAACCGACGATCCGGCCGGCTACGCTCTCACAGTTGTTCCCTTACGCAGGCTAGGGATTACGCGAACTGATATTCCGCGTCACCGGACAATTTCACGTCGGACGCGAAGCCCCGGAACAGGATGTTGTCGGAGCGTACTATTTTGTAATCTGTCGAGAAGTCATGCGCGCTCATCGGTGACGACGAAATCGAGCGGCTTTCCGCAGTGCTGCGGAAGTTCAAATCAGGTTGTTTCCAAGCTTGGATGGGCAGCGCTAATGAAGATAAGCAGGCGGCGGTGGCTCGGACACTTTGTTTTCCGCCCTGCACAATAATCCTCCCGCGGGAGGAATTTCGACTACTTCGGACCAGGTGCCCTTGGGGTAAAGATCCTCGTCAATCATGTCCCGGGAACTGTAACCGAACTCGGGAACGGCAATGCCGTCGGGCCGCAGGAAGCTCCATTGGTCCTGAAAGTCTTTCTCGATTCGAAATCCCCCTTCATGCACCAGCGTGTGGTGCCTCGTGCACAGCAGCATGAGGTTTTCGAGACTTGTTTCACCACTGTTCGACCAGTGTTTGACATGGTGATTGTGCAGAAACCTTTGATTGTGGCAGCCAGGGAAGGTACAGCAGTTACTGTCCCTAGCCCTTAAAGCTCTTTGCATGGCCGTCGGAACGATGCGGCTCTTTCTGCCAATGCTCAAGGGCTCACCCTTGTCGCCTTCAGTAATCACAACCGCATGACTGTCACAACACAGTCGCTTAACCGATTCAATGGGCAATGCAGAGCGCCCCTCGCCGCCGGCAAGCGCGGACTGGTCAACATGCACCGTGACCAGGTAGTTGTCGTTGCTATGACCATCGCTGTTGTCGCCCGACAGGTATTCTCCCACCATGTTTACAAACGCATCGGCCTGCCGCGTTGACCAGGATGTGTACCCCAAGGGCACCTGGTCAGCGAGGCCGGGTATTGCCAGCACCTCGTCATCACGCGCCTTGTCCAGTGCTTTCTCAACGAGTTCTCCCGTATCCAGCGGTAGCTCCACCGTGATCATCATCGTGTGTCGATGCGGGTCACGACGAACACGCAAAGATCGCCTGGCATAGGCACGTGCGGCACTATCGATCGAGTCCTCGCTGCCACAGCGCAGTTCACGGCATCGCTCAGCAACGTGGGCTGCCGTTGCTCGTAAGGCAAACACCAGCAACTCGTCTTCGTTACGTCTACTCGCTACTCGCGTCAGCGCCCGTACTTTCGAGTACGACAACTCGCCCGAAGCGAACGCCCCGGAAATACAAGGCAGTGCCTTCAAGGCATGCGCAACACGCACCTTCTCGAGCGCCATCGTCATGCTGAAGTCACAGCGCCAGGCCAGCCACTCGGCACAGTTTTTAAGGCCCCACTTCAGCCATCCAACACGTTCATCGAATTCACGGATCAGGACCAGCAACTCATAAGTTGCGGCATTCATATGGCTACAGAGGGTGAGAATATTGCGATCGAGATCCTCGATCGGAG
>JAJFKQ010000250.1 GCA_021773155.1 Woeseiaceae bacterium
AGCCGTCAGTCCTGATACCTGGGATCACGTGCAGCCGCTGCTCGATCGCGAAGGCAATGCGGACATACAGTTGCAGATGTTCTACAGCTACGGCACGAATCCGCCGCTGTACCCGGCATGGCAACAGTACTTGCGTGACTACCAGCCACCGACGTTAATCGTTTGGGGCGAGCATGACGAGATTTTCCCAGCCGCTGGTGCAGAACCGTACAAGCGTGATCTGAAGAATCTCGAGTACCATTTGATTGACACGGGTCACTTCGCTCTGGAAACACACGGTCAGGAGATTGCAGACCTGATGCGTGATTTCCTGCAACGCCAGATTCAGTCCCCTCTGGCGGCCAACTAAGGCCGCTCCCTTGCGGCCGCAGCAATGCGGCCGCTCTTTTAAGGACAGAACAATGTCGCACCAGTTTGCTGAAATCATGTTCACCGAAGACGTCAAGTCCGCGCAGGAAGAATACGGATCACGTGAGCGTCTGGAACGCTTCACCTCCATGGCCGGACCGAACGATGCACTTGGTGAAAGGGAAGCCGCGTTCATAGCGCAGCGCGATTCTTTCTATCTGGCGACGGTCAACAAGGACGGATGGCCATACGTACAGCATCGCGGCGGCCCGCCAGGATTCCTGCGTGTCCTTGGATCGCAGCGCATGGCGTACCCCGATTTTCGCGGCAACACGCAGCTGGTCAGCGTTGGTAATTTATCGAGCAACGATCGGGTCTCTCTAATTCTTATGGACTATCCGAATCGTCGCCGCCTGAAGGTACTCGGACATATGCGAGTTGAGAATGCCTATGCAGTACCGGAAGAAGATCTCACGGCTGTTGCGCTGCCTGGATACACCGCGCAAGTCGAGCGCGTTGTTTACATCGATGTCGCGGCATTCGACTGGAACTGTCCGCAGTACATCACACAACGATACACCGAGTCCGAATGGGCCGAAATTGAAGCAAGCAGTCACGGAGAACAGTCATGAAGAAGGTTTACACAGACGTCGCCGTCATCGGCGCCGGCTCAGCCGGTCTGGTTGCATTCCGGACCGCGAAGAAATGGACCAAGAACGTCGTCCTGATCGAGGGTGGACCGTATGGCACAACCTGTGCCCGCGTCGGCTGTATGCCAAGCAAGTTGCTTATCGCTGCTGCCGAGGCTGCGCACGCCATTGAGCAAGCGAATGATTTTGGTATTCGAGTTGGCGAGGTCAACATTGACGGAGTAGCCGTCATGGACCGCGTACGCAGCGAGCGAGATCGCTTTGTCGGTTTCGTTGTCGATGGTGTGGAAAGTATCCCGGAGTCGCAGCGTATCCGCGGATTCGCGAAATTCCTCAGTGACCACGTCCTGCAGGTCGATGACCACACGACGGTCTATGCCAAACGTGTCGTCATCGCGACCGGGTCAACACCGACCCATCCGCCGATCCTGAACGGGTTGGGCGATCGTCTCGTTATCAATGACGATATTTTTGACTGGACTGATCTACCGCAGTCTGTGGCTGTTTTCGGCCCAGGCGTCATTGGCATAGAGCTGGGACAAGCTCTCAGTCGACTCGGTGTTGAGGTCCTGGTATTTGGACGTGGTGGTCCGCTCGGTCCGCTGACAGACCCAAAAGTCGCCGCTGCCGCGAATGAATCGCTCGGCCGTGAGTTCTATCTTGATACAGACGCAAACGTAAGCCGCGTTACACACATCGATGATGCCATTCAAATCGAATATGAAGGGCTGGACGGTCAACAAGATACTGTCGATGTCGACTACGTCATTGCCGCGACAGGACGCTCGCCGAATGTCAAAGGACTATCACTTGAGAATACGAGTCTGCCGCTTGATGAACAGGGCGTGCCGGTATTTGACCCGGCAACAATGCGCATCGGCGATTCGCATGCCTTTATCGCGGGAGACATCGATAGCGATCGACCGATATTGCATGAGGCCTCGGATGAAGGTCACATTGCCGGTGAAAATGCCGCCCGATTTCCGCTCGTAACACCACAGCGGCGTAGCTCACCACTCGGCATCGTATTTTCCGATCCACAAATGGCAATGGTCGGCGATCGATTCGCTGATCTCGACAGCGAGAACATCGTGATTGGCGAAGTCTCGTTCAAAGACCAAGGGCGTAGCAGAGTCATGCTCAAGAATGACGGTTTGTTACGTGTATATGCCAGTGAGCGCAGTGGCCGTTTCCTGGGCGCCGAAATGTTTGGGCCACGTGCAGAGCACATGGGTCATCTTCTCGCCTGGGCACATCAGTCCGGTAAGACGGTCGCACAAATGCTCGACATGCCGTACTACCACCCGGTTATCGAGGAAGGCCTGCGCACGGCGCTCCGCGATGCCGATCAGAAGCTGCGTCAGCGCGTTACTGAAGCCGCTTAGTGGCGAGGAGATTTGCAATGATAGACACAGGACGCAAAGTGGCCATTGTCGGTGGCGCACGCACACCCTTCGCCAAGGTTGGCACTGCATTACGCGACTTCTCGGCGCTGGACCTTGCAACGCACGCAGTCAACGGTGCGCTGCAAAAACTCGATCTGGACCCGGACAACGTAGACGAACTCGCTTACGGCACTGTGGTTGTCGATCCTGCTGTGCCGCAAATCGCTCGTGAGGTTAATTTTCGCAGTGACTTGCCTGCCAACGTTCGTGCAGTGACACTGACCGACAATTGCATAACCGGTACGTCGGCCATTGGCGCTGTATACGACTCGATAGCGCTCGGCCGCGCCGATGCCGGCATCGCCGGCGGCGTTGAATCGATGTCGAATCCACCGGTGCTGTTTACACCAGAGGCAGCAAAAATATTCCTGCAGGCATCGCGCGCACGGACGACCCTGGATCGTGTCAAAACGCTGGCCGGGCTTCGGCCACGACACTTCAAACCCTGGTCCTACGGTATCGCCGAACCTTCAACCGGATTGACGATGGGCGAACACACGGAGATAACGGTCAAGGAATGGAATGTATCGCAGGCTGAGCAGGACGAGATCGCCTATCAAAGTCATATGAAGGCGTTTCAAGCGACCGAGCGTGGCCTGCTCAAAGCAGAGATCCATGCACTGGACGGCATTGATCAGGATACGATTATTCGACCAGACACGAGCCTCGAGAAGCTCGCGTCGCTGCGACCAGTCTTTGACCGCAGCGACCAAGGCACCATTACGGCCGGCAACTCCAGCCCGCTAACGGACGGCGCTTCATCGGTGGTATTGATGTCCGAATCACGAGCGCAAGAATTGGGTCATGACCCGCTAGCGTTTGTTCGCGACTTCATCAATGTCGGCGTGCACCCGGATGACGGCCTTTTGATGGGGCCCGGAATTGCAGTTCCGAAGCTATTGGCCCGCAACGGTCTCACCCTTGACGACATCGACCTCATCGAAATGCATGAAGCCTTTGGCGGACAAGTTGCATCGAACCTGAAGGCCTGGGAACAAGGTTGGAAGGAACCTGCTATTGGCACGGTTGACCGGACTATCCTCAACACGCAGGGCAGCTCGATCGCGATCGGTCATCCTTTCGCGGCTACTGGCGCGAGGATCGCATTGAGCCTGGCACACGCAATGCAGCGTCGTGGTGCCAGATTCGGACTAATGAGTGTATGCGGTGCCGGCGCAACGGCTGTCGCGATGCTGCTGGAGCGCCCTGCCGGAAAAGGAGTCGAATAATGCACTTTCATGATCACACAAATAGCGGGCATTCACCCGACACCACATCGCAATTAAGCTTGGCACACAGCGCAACCTGGCATTGCCTGATGGGATGCGGTCTCGGTGAAATTGTCGGTGTCGTAATCGGAACAGCCCTCGGACTGCCGAGCCTGTATACGCTGATTCTCGCTGTTCTGTTGGGCTTCGTCTTCGGTTTCGCCCTCGGTCTGCGACCGCTGTTGCGAGCGGGCTTTGATTTCTCCCGCGCTATCCACCAGGTCTTTGTCGCCGAATCCCTGAGCATCGTGGTAATGGAAGCGACGGAAGTGCTGGTTCAGGTATATACGCCGGGCGTGATGGAAGCGGGTCTTGGTCACTGGATGTTCTGGCTTGGCATGACGCTTGCGCTTACCGCTGGCTACGCCGCAGCATTTCCAGTCAATTACATTCTGGTCGGAAAAGGCATACGGCACGTTCATTAGCGGGAGTCACTCATGAATTCGATCGATCAACGGCAATCGACAGGCAACAGGTATCGCTACAAGCGATTTACGAGTTCGGCAATAGCAACATCCTGTTTCGATCACTGTGGGCGTGATAGCCGGCTTCGTATTCGAATAGGAGATTGCGACTAATGTCGAACTCAACTGACCTCAAGACTGTCGTTCTATACGGCAGCGCCCGTCGCGATCGTCAAGGTATCAAAGCAGCGCGCTTTGTCGTCCGGCAACTCGAAGCGCGCGGCCACGATGTCACGCTGGTCGATTCGCAGGAATACGAGTTGCCGATGCTGGACTGGATGTACAAGGAATACGAACCCGGTCAGGCACCTGAAGCCATGCAAAGAGTCGCTGAATTACTGTCTGCCGCCGACGGCTTTGTCGTCGTCAGTAGCGAATACAATCACAGCATCCCGGCCGCGCTCAAGAATCTGCTGGATCATTATCAAAGTGAGTATCACTACAAACCGAGTGGCATCGTCACCTATTCCGCCGGGCCCTTCGGCGGCGTCCGGGCACTTGCAAATCTGCGGGCCATTCTTGCCGAACTCGGTACGCCGAGTATCCCCACGGCGTTTCCGGTCTCCCATATTCGTACAGCGTTTGATGACGAAGGCAATTCGCTGGAAGTATCGATTGGCCAACGAGTCGTTGCGTTTCTGGATGAGTTTGAATGGTATGCCGCTGCGCTGAGGCGCGCGCGAATCCGCGGAATCGCCAGAACCTAGTCGAAACGCCTGCCGCACAGGTACAGGGGTCTATTGCAATATCTGTGACTTAGTTGTACCGTTCGTTCTACTGGTACATATGGCACAAGGTTAGCGATGCAGATTGTAATCAATATCGACCACCCCGAACCCTTGTTTTCTCAACTCATGGAGCAGATCAAGCAGGCGGTCCAGACAGGACGATTAAGTCCGGGCGATCCATTGCCATCGATTCGACAGCTTGCAAACGATCTGGAAGTGAATAGCAAGACGGTCGCCAAAGCCTATCGTCTTCTGGAGCGTGACTCAGTCGTACAAACGAAAGGCTATCGCGGCACATTCGTACATCCGGATGCGAAGGCAAATAGCACGATCGACCTGAATGCATGGGTAATGAACAAGTTAAGAGAAACCATCGCTGAGTTCCGGGAGTCGGGAGTTACCGACTCCGAGATTCGAATCGCATTTGGCAACGTAATTAATGAGCGCAGCAACTAAGGAGTAACAACATGCTGACGTCAGCAAACATTCTTTTTGGAATTGCATTTCTTGGGCAGATCTTTTTGATCTCTTACTATTTTCCCCAAAAGATACTGGCCCGAATGGACTATGTAAGGACAAGCTTCCCCCGATCACAGTATCCGCGGCTCTACCCAAAGCCCGCAGAGTACTACGTGGTCGGCCGTTGGGCATTCAAACTTGCCACTCGAATTATTCTTGCATTGGGTTTCGTTATTCTGTTTTCGATCATATTCCTGATCGACCACGCAACGTTCGCGGATGACGGTTTTATCTCCGAAGCCTTTCCTGCGGCATACGGCGTCATCCAGTTCTTGCCTTTGATGGCGCTGGAGATCTCAGAATTTAGCCAGTTTAGATTGATGCGAAAAGCCCACGTTGCCACGACACGAACAGCAGAGCTTCGTCGACGCGGACTCTTTAATTTCATTTCACCAACGCTACTGGGTATGACGCTAGCGATGTATTTCGGCGCGGTTCTGCTGGACCTTTATGCACATCAATTCGAAATCGCCTGGGGTCACGACACAGTCCAGCGGACCATGGTTCTCACGATCACCAATTTACTGCTGGCAGCGGTCGGTGCCTGGATTCTGTACGGAAAAAAATTAAGTCCACATCAGACAGCCAATGACCGAATCAAGTACATCAAGACCAGCCTGCACTCATTTTTCTATGTCAGTATGGCGGTGAGCGTATTTTGGATGACACAGGCAGCAGATGATATTTACGATCTCGATTTCCTTGATGCCACAATTATGAGTGTCTACTTTCAGCTCCTAATATTGCTGTCTATTGGCCACAACCTTCGGAATATGCGGCTAGAGGACATTGACTTTGACCTCTACAAGGAAAGACCAGCGACCTGACTGAAACCGCCCGCGAAAACGGGCTGTTTTTCTACGACTCAATTACGTGTATTGCGAAGAGGTGAGATTTTCAGGACTCGGTACTCGCCAGGAACCTCAGGTAATGCGTCGCCGTTTCTGCCGGGCGTTCCAGCATCGGTATATGACCGGTGTCCTTCATGATGATCACCTCGGCCTGTGGCAAAAGTGGTCGCATCACATCAATCGAACTTACATCCAGTATCCGATCGAATTCACCCCAGATAATCTGTACAGGCTGTTCGATATCTTCAAGCAGTGGTTCCAGACCTGCGTTGCGATCGCTATTGTAGGAATCGAAAATAGCGTGATTGGACTCGGCGTGATCTACAGCCCTGCGTGCGAATATGCCTTTCACCGGCCAGGGAACGAAAGGTTTCCTGTAAGCGGCGAACGATAGCAATACGTCGAAATCCTCCACCGATTCGACGATCAGTGGATTCTTCCCTTGCGCCAGCGAACGTTGGAGATCGGTCTCGACCGGCGTAGTCACGCCAGCGTTATCAATCAAGCTTAGTGACTTCACTTCTTGTGGGTACCGGTGGGTGTACAAGGCGGCCAGATGTCCCCCCATTGAATTTCCAGCGATGTGGAACTGCTTGAGGTTGAGCGCTTGTGCAAAGCTGTGTAATCGAGTGCGCTGGGGAAGCAGCGAATAGTCCCAATACGGTTGCCATGCCGACTCACCAAAGCCCGGTAGATCGGGTGCTATCACTCGATAGTTTTCCGTTAATGACCTTGCGAATCGGGTCCAGTTGTCCTTGTCGCCGCCAAACCCGTGAACTAGCAGTAGCACCTCCGCGTCTTCCGGGCCGCCGTCCAGGTAGTGCCAGGTCTCATCACCGGTGACGACCGTCTTGTGGTCCAGGTCACTTGCGGAGCGTTCCAGGTTGACGGCAAGCGTTGCTGTCTTCTCCGGGAACAGCGCAATCAAACCGAACACGACTGCGACCGACAACAATAGATACTTCAAGACCTTCTTCATCATTGCTCATTACTCATTGCGCATGGAATCCATTGATTTACCTCCCCCTGCGATGGAGCATGATAGTGCATATGGGTGCTGACGGTCGATTGATTCGCTGCGGCTTTAGCACCCGAAACTACACGTTTGTACTGATTGACCTGCCGAATACCGCATGCAATAAATAGCGCGGGGCAGGTACACACTTCGGCAATAAAAATCGTCTATAAAACAAGCATTTCGAATCCACAGACCCTGGCCGATTAGTATAGATGATTGTACTGATTGACCCGCCCTGCACCCCGTGTGATAACCGCGTCACAGCTGGAAAAGGTACAACTTTTCCGGAGCAGCTATGACGGGGATTTAGGCATGTCAAATTCGCAGATTATCGGCGACACAAAATACCTGTTTAGAAGGGACAAAACGTGGTGGGTAAAGCTCGCTGTGCCGCGCAAGCTTCGTAGCATCCTTGGCTACGATATGCGGCGCTCGTTGCATACTCACGACGTCGACGTCGCGCGGGAAACACGTTGGTCGGCCATCGACGAGTTTCGCGCCAAAATAGAAGCGTTCTCGGCCAATCAAGGCGGCGAGACTGCCGTTGCGGTACCGGTCGATGATCAAAACGGGACCAGAATTGAGGAACAGCGTATGCACCAGGTAGACCAACACATCGTCGAAATTGTCAGTGATTCCGGAGAGGGCGCACAGAAATGCGGTCAGCTCCTTGGACTGGTGAGCGGCAAGATGGGCAATGGTGTCTGGACCGTGGAGATTATTCCAGCCGAGATTCAGCCACCGGCACGAGAACGCCAGGGCGCCAGCGGTATTCGCGTCCGCATGGGTTCGAAGTACATGACCAACATGGGCGACGAGGCCGACATGGCCATTGCGTTCAACGAACAGGTGCTTTATTCACGCATCTCCAACCACGCTTACCGGAAAGGCACGGTCGTGCTACTGGAGAATATGTGGGCGGAGGACCCCGACGAGAAGATCCGCGATCAATACAAGGAGGCGCTCGCCGACTTTGAGGAACAAGGACTGGTAGTTCTCGAACTGCCCATCCAGAAAGAATGTCTCAAACTCGTAGCTGATCCCCGCAAGGGCAAAAACATGTTCGTGCTTGGGATGCTCTGCAGTATTTATCACCGTGATACCGACATCGCGAAAACGGAGATCGCCAAGATCTTCAAGAAGAAGGGCGAAAAGGTCATCAGTATCAACCATGATCTGTTCGACGCCGGCTACGCCTTCGCGGGCGAGCAATTAGACTACAAGTTCGAAATTCCTGCTGCCGAAGAGGATCGCCTGAAATCAGCGGTTGTCATGAATGGCAATACCGCGGCGGGGCTCGGGGTCATGGCTGCCGGCATCGACCTGGTCGCGATGTATCCGATAACCCCGGCGACCTCGGCTTCCCATTACCTTGCCGAGGACTTTCATCTGACCGGTGGGTTCGTCCACCAGGCCGAGGACGAGATCGCTGCTATCGGATTTGCGATCGGTGCGTCTTATGCGGGCAAGACCGCTTGCACCATCACTTCCGGGCCTGGCATCGCATTGAAAACAGAGATGATCGGTCTCGCGGTCATGGCGGAGG
This sequence comes from Woeseiaceae bacterium, assembly GCA_021773155.1. Classification (GTDB taxonomy): domain Bacteria; phylum Pseudomonadota; class Gammaproteobacteria; order Steroidobacterales; family Woeseiaceae; genus UBA1847. The sequence goes on from JAJFKQ010000250.1 coordinate 8,838, forward strand.
TCCCGCTGGTGATCATCAACGTACAGCGTGGCGGCCCGTCGACCGGTCTGCCAACCAAGGTCGAGCAGGGAGACCTGCTCGCGTGTCTCTACGGCGCGACGGGCGATTCACCCAAGATTGTCATTGCCGCAGCCACGATCGCCGAGTGTTTCGACTTCGTGGTCATGGCACGCAAACTGGCCGAGTCATTCCGCACACCCGTCATCATGTTGACGGATGCGAATCTGGGCACCGGTGTTCAACCGATCGAACGGCCAGAAGTCACTGAGGAGTGGTTTGCAGCGCCTCTGGACCAGTCGGACTGGGACCAGGACGTAGC
>JAJFKQ010000026.1 GCA_021773155.1 Woeseiaceae bacterium
CGTATTCATTTTCACCGCATGATGCACGACGTACATGACCGATTGCGTTTGCTGGGCGATATTGAAGACCCACTTGACTCAGTGGCTGAGAGTATTGCCGCCGAAACCCGTGTCCTGTGCTTCGACGAATTTTACGTCAGCGATATTGCCGATGCCATGATCCTGAGCCGACTGCTCAATGGTTTGTTTCGTCGCGGCGTCACACTGGTTACGACGTCAAACTCGAAACCCGACGACCTTTACAAAGACGGATTACAACGGCAACGATTCTTGCCGGCGATAGAAATGCTGAACACAAACACGGAAGTAATCCATATGGACGGCGGCACAGACTACCGTCTGCGTTTGCTGCAAAAGGCCGGTACGTACCTGACCCCCGATGACGCCTCAGCCACCCTAAAACTGAATTTCCTTTTCGATGAGTCAGCCACCAGCCAGATCCGCGAAAACCACGACCTTGAGATCAACGGCCGCCCGATTACCGCACGCAAGTGTGCCAAGGGTATTGCGTGGTTTGATTTCACCGCGCTTTGCGACGGACCCCGCAATCAATCAGACTACATCGAACTCGCACGCTGGTATCCGAGCGTCATCGTTTCAGGCGTCCCGGAACTCGATCCGATGCGCGAAAATCAGACGCGTCGCTTCATCGCGCTCGTCGACGAATTCTATGACCGCCGCGTCAAGCTCATCATTTCCGCATCGAAGGCCGCAGAATCCCTCTACAGTGGCAAACGCCTGTCCTTCGAATTCGACCGTACCGTCAGTCGACTCATCGAGATGCAGTCCTCAGAGTATCTCGCCCTGCCGCATCTCGCGTGATAAATTGCGTATATGAATGATGTACTTAGATTAGAAGATTTTCTGCCGTACCGATTAGCGGTTTTATCCAGTACCGTCAGCGCAACCGTGGCCAGGGCCTACGACAAACGTTTTGGTGTTTCGATACCGGAATGGCGCGTTATTGCCGTTCTCGGTCGCTTTCCCGGACTCTCCGCTGTGGAGGTCGCCGAGCGGACGTTGATGGACAAGGTTGCCGTCAGTCGCGCGGTCACCAAATTGATCAAGAATGGCCGCATAGACCGCAAATTCGATGACACCGACAAGCGCCGCTCGATTCTAAACCTGTCTGAAGACGGCAAGAAATTGCACGACGAGATTGCAGCGTTGGCACTGCAATTTGAACGTGACCTGTTGCTGGGCTTCAGCGAAGAGGAACTGGAGAGTCTCAGCGGCATCATGGAGCGATTACTCGCTCGCGCCAGTCTGATCGGATCTCCTTAGCCTCTTATTGACCGATCTCGGTACGGACCCGTATCAGGTCCGGGAAGAACTCGATATCCAGCGCTTTCTTCAGAAAGGAGACTCCCGATGATCCACCGCTTCCCGGTTTGTGGCCGATAATTCGCTCTACAGTCTTCATATGATGAAAGCGCCAGAAATGGAAGTTGTTGGCAATATCCATTAGTGCTTCGCACGTCTCGTATCGCGCCCAATGGTCGGCGCGATTCTCATAAATCACTTTCAGCACTTCGATCACCGCATCGTCCTCGCCGCGCGCTACGCTAAAGTCACGATCTATCGATTGCTGCGGAATGGGCATGCCACGGCGCTTGAGGTGCAGCAAGAACTCTTCGTAAAGGCTCGGCGCGTACAGCGCAGTTTCCAGTTTTGCATACCATTCTGGTTGGTGCTCATAAACCGTCATTGTCGAGCGGCTCTTGTTCCCCAATGTGAACTCCAGGATCCGATATTGCGCAGATTGAAACCCAGATGCCTTGCCGAACACATGCCGAAACTCTGCGTATTCGGCCGGAGTCAAAGTGTCGAGCACTTTCCATTGATTGTACAACTGGTTCTGAATATGACGTGCGCGGGCGAGATTCTTGACCGCCTGAGGTAATTCGTCGTTTCGCAAGTGGCGAATCGCCGCCCCGATTTCGTGGATAAGCAGCTTTATCCAGAGTTCGGCAACCTGATGTTGAATAATAAAAAGCATCTCGTCGTGGTGCGGTGGATCGCTTAAGGGAATTTGCGCATCCAGCAACTTGTCCAGCTGCAAATAACCGGTGTAGTCGTCGTCTCGCGACAGGTCCGTATGGATCGAATCTTCAAGCTCTCTTTTCTTCATTTTGTGAACCAACCAGGGATGGTTTCGAATGTAATTACGTTATAATGCCACGCGCCATTTCGGGTCCCTAATTTTTTGGTCGGCGCGACCGACCGGAGCAGCAACGTGGCATCAAAAGAAGACCGTCGTGTCGGCGACAAGAAGAAATTAATTGTCGATGGAATCACCTCTGCTCGAGTCAGGTCAAAGACTCTCCAGAAACCCTCACACACCAGGCATTTCCTTCGCCAGTACTTTGAAAACATACCGGTTGAGGATCTGCAGGACAGGCCCGAGAAATTATTGGCGCGAGCCGCCATCGACCATCTCGAATTTGGTGCTACGCGACGCAAAGGGAAAGCACTGTTGCGAATCTACAACCAAACCGAGAAAGAACACGGTTACTCGTCGCCGCGCACGATTATCGAAATGGTCAACGATGATATGCCGTTTCTTGTCGACTCTGTATCCGCGGCAATCAATCGCCATAATCTGGCCGTCCACATTACCGTGCACCCGATCATTTATGTGCGACGTAACAGCAAAGGCACATTAACGGCCATCGCAAAGCCTGGCGATAAGGGCGCGCAGGCAGAGTCTTTCATTCGCTTCGCAATTGAGCGCGAAACGGACGAAGCAGAATTGAAGATATTGCGCCAGGAAATCAACAAAGTTCTTCGCGATGTCAGGGTCGCAGTTCGTGACTGGGAAAAGATGCGCGAGCGCATGTGCCAGACTCGCGAGTTACTTCAGTACGGACCAAAGGGTGCCGACCCATTGCTGCGGACGGAAAGTCAGGCATTACTGGAGTGGATGGTTGATGAAAATTTCACGTTTCTCGGTTACCGGGAATATAAGCTCTCGCGAAGAGGCGAACGTGTTTTCCTGAAATCCGTTGATGGTAGCGGTCTCGGAGTACTGAGCCAGGACGACCGCGGATCAAAAATTATCGAATTGACGGCAGAGATGCGACGGCTGACGCGATCGCGCGACTGGCTAATATTGACCAAAGCAAATTCGCGCTCGACTGTACATCGGTCAGCGTTTCTCGACTACGTCGGCGTCAAGATTTACGACAAGAGAGGCAATGTGGTCGGCGAGCGCCGATTTATCGGCCTGCTAACCTCGGCCGCTTACAACCAAAGCCCGAAAAACATTCCGTTGTTGCGCCACAAAATCAAAAGAGTATTCGAACGGGCCCACGTTAAGGAGATCGGGCACCGCGGAAAAGCGCTCTCTAATATTATCGAAACTTATCCGCGCGAGGAGCTGTTTCAGAGTTCGGTTCAGGACCTCGCCCGAACGACGATCGGAATTCTTAACCTTCAGGATCGGCAACGCGTCAAATTTTTCCTGAGGCGCGATACGTTTCGGCGATTCTTCTCGTGCCTGGTATATGTGCCACGCGAGAAGTACACGACCGCAATCAGGAAACGGGTTGAAGCGCTGCTCATGGAAGCATTCGACGGTCGGAACGTGGATTCAGCAGTGCAGATATCCGAGTCCGCCCTTGCCCGTGTGCACCTCATCGTACGCACGTCCGAGGGTGCACGGCCGCGAATCAGCATTCACGACATCGAAGATCGAATCGCTGAGCTCGTCATTACCTGGTCGGACCGTCTACAGGAACAGCTATCGGAAAAGTATGGCCACGACGAAGGACGGCGGCTCTTCAAGGCCTACGGACAGATTTTTCCGGCCGGCTACCAGGCCGACACACTACCGTCCGAGGCCTGTTCCGACGTGCAGCGTATCGACGAAATGATCAGCGACGATGTTATACGGACCGTCGATCTTTATGTGGCCCCGAATTCCGAACCCGGCCATTTGCATTTCATGATTTACGGCAAAGATAAGCCGATTTCACTCTCAGACGTATTGCCAGTTATTGAGAATATGGGCGTTGACGTTTTCTCGGAGCGCCCGTACCAAGCGGTTTTGACCTCCGGGCAGTCTTTCTGGATGCAGGACTTCCACTTGGTGCATGAGGGTGGCAAACCCGTCGATATCGAAGTAATCGGCGAGCGCTTCGAGGAGTGTTTTTTGGCAGTAGCCAGAGGTGATGCCGAAAATGACGGACTCAACCGACTGATTCTGGCAAGTGGGCTCGATTGGCGCCAGACGACCCTGCTGCGTTGCTATGCGAAGCATATTCAGCAACTCGGGCTACCGTTCAGCCAGGCCTACCTGGAAGACGTGCTGGTCGCGCGCGCAGGCCTCGTGCCATTGCTGATTGAGCAGTTTGAGCTTCAGTTTGACCCCACCATCGGAAAATCCCGTCGCAGCCGTGAACTCAAGAAAGTCAGGTCCGCAGTTGTTCGAGGCGTAGCGAAGGCAAAAAATGTCGACGAAGACAGAATCCTCACAGCATTTGCGGGCGGCATCAGCGCAACACTACGAACCAATTATTTCCTGACAGACGATGGCAAACCGAAACCATCCATATCAATCAAGTTGGATCCCGCACGTTTGCCGGAGATTCCATTACCCAAACC
>JAJFKQ010000251.1 GCA_021773155.1 Woeseiaceae bacterium
TTGGTGGCAAGATAAGTACTGTTAGCATCACCACCGTACAAAACGGTTATAACGCCATTAGCGCCGACCGTTACAGTAGAGGTGTACTTGCCAGTAATTGAGGTGGCCTTCGACAGCCCTGCAGCCGCATTGGTGGCGGGAAAACCACCGGTGTCCATAGCGAACTCGGAGACTGCAGCCTTCGCGCCACCGGCAAGTGTCAAACCTTCAGAAACCTGTGCGCGGATCGTGTAGTCCTGGTAAGCAGGAATAGCGATAGCCGCCAAAATACCGATGATCGCTACAACGATCATGAGTTCGATAAGTGTAAAACCCTGTTGCTTCTTCATCTCGTAATCTCCATGAATTTGAGAGTATCTAAAAATAAACGGCGAAATCGCCTGTACCAGTGATAAAGCAAGCGCCGTGCCAACTTTGCAAGAACGCGGTTAAGCGTTTGTTTTAAAAGAAATGACCGCACCGAAGTAACGATAAGCGGCGTCGGTAATGGCTGACAATAGCGCTCTCAAAACGTCACATTCTTGTCACAAAGTGACACTGAGTGTCAGTCGATGCCCAGTTTTTTGATGCGATACCTGAGCTGCCGGAACGAAAGACCAAGGAGTTTGGCGGCGGCAGTCTTGTTGTAGCGGGTCTTCTCCAGAGCTTCGACAATGGCCTGACGTTGCACGTCCTCGACCTGTTCGCCGAGCTTGCCGCCTGTTGCCGCGCTTGGTGCCGCTGGCGTATCTCGCATATGCAAGTCAGTTGGTGTTATCAGTTCGGTGGTGCAAAGCGTCACAGCGCGTTCGAGCATATTCTCGAGCTCCCGGACGTTGCCTGGAAATGCGTAGGTCAGTAGCGCGTTGCGAGTATCCTCGTGTAGCGAGGCTGCACCGTTCAGTTTTCTCAATATGTGTTCTGCGAGCAGCAATACGTCGTCACCGCGTTCACGCAGAGCCGGGACGTTCAATTCGATGACATTAATTCGATAATACAGATCTTCGCGGAATTCACCCGCAGCCACCATTGCTGACAGGTTTCTGTGGGTTGCCGACAGAATGCGGACATCGACGGTCTCTTCCCGGGATGCGCCGACCGGGCGGACTTTTTTCTCCTGGATGACTCGCAGCAGCTTGACCTGCATCGCCAGCGGCAGATCGGCGATCTCGTCCAGAAACAGCGTGCCGTTTTGAGCACACTGCAAGAGACCGGCTTTATCGTTCACGGCGCCGGTGAAGCTACCCTTGCGATGGCCGAAAAATTCGCTTTCCATGAGTTCCGCGGGAATCGCACCGCAGTTGACCGGCACAAACGGCCCTTCCGCGCGTGGTCCGCTATCGTGTACCAGTCTTGCGACCAACTCTTTACCGGTACCCGATTCGCCCGATATGTGCACCGGTGCCTGTGATCTGGCCACCCGGTCGATCATCTCGCGCAGTTCATGCATACGAGATGACTCACCAAGCAGCTTTGAGTCTTGCTGGATGGCCGTGTTGATGCGCAGTGCGTTTTCAATAATATTGCGCAAATTGCCGAGGTCCAGTGGTTTGGAAATAAAGTCAAAGGCGCCGAGTTTCAGCGCATGCACAGCGGTTTCAACATTGCCATGAGCGGTAATCACGGCGACCGGTACGCCTGGCGCGTTGCTCTGCATCCATTCGACAAGTTCGAGTCCGTCGCCGTCCGGCAAACGCATATCTGTAAGACAGATATCGAAGTCATGCTTACCCAGCAGCGCTTTCGCACCTGCTACGTCAGCAGCAGACTCGGTTCGCACGTCCATCCGTCCGAGCGTCAACTTCAACAATTCACAGATGTCAGGTTCGTCATCGATGACCAGAGCAAGCGGTTGATTCATTTTTGGTCCTATACTTCCCAACGGTCCGAATCGGCGAACACGATACGAAAGATACTGCCTCCACCGGGGCGGTCAAGGTAGACAAGCGTTGCCTCGTTCAATTCACAGAGCTCCCTGGATATATAGAGTCCCAAACCGGTACCACCCGAGCGCGCCGTGAAGAAAGGTTCGAAGATTTTATCTACCGACGTTTCGTCGATACCCAGGCCGCAGTCGAGGACATCGATATAGGGTCGGCCTTTGCCCTGCATTCGACCCGCCTGAATCTCGATCATGATGCCGCCAGTCTCACTCGCGTACTTGATCGCGTTATCGCATAAATTCCAAAGCACCTGGCGCAGATGACTGTGATCTATGCGTACCTCGAGCTCCGGTGGCACGTCAGTTACGGAAAACTCCCCTTCCTGCAATTTAAGTGTGCGGACGAACTCTTGGGCGAAGTCATCGAGCCAGCCCTTTAGCGACAGGCGTTCCGGGCGGCTCGAATCTCGCCGCGAAAGTTGCAGCACATTGTCGATGATATGGCTAACCCGGCTCGAATGGGTCTGGATAATTTCTGTCAGTCGGACGTCGTCATCCGTCAACGCCCTGGATTCTCCCAGCAACTGCGCAGCGTGACTCATGGCGCCGACCGGGTTGCGAATTTCATGGGCGATACTGGCACTTAGGCGGCCAAGTGACGCGAGCTTGGATTGTTGCACGCGCGCGTTCATCAGGCTGACATCTTCGAGGAATATCAATATGGGGCCGAGACGCTGTCCGTCTTTGCCCAGTGGCGCAAGATGCGCTGTTATCCGGGTATTGTCATCCTCGGTAATAAGCGTGAATTCCGGGTGCGATGACTTCGAGGTGTCGTTGCGCCATGCACTAATATGTTCCGCGAGGGGTTCAAAGGCGTTGGCAAGCGGCATCCCAGCAAGAGTGCTGGTCGCGCCGAGCAAGCGTAAGGCCGAACTGTTGATCAATCGCACATCGTCCTCGGCGTCGACGACAACAATGCTTTCGCGCAAGTGTTGCACGATGTATTGATTGAGTTCGGACAGGTTTTTGAGGTCGACACCGAATTGGCGCGCCAACGCTTCACTGGCCCGAATCCGCCTGGCGAGCGGCTGTGCGGCGAGTGCTATCGCGAAGATTATGCCGCTCAGGATACCCGCCGCTGGGTAGTTAGTGGCGGCATTCAGTCCGATTACTTGCGCTAGAACTTGTTGGCCAAGAATCGCAAATGTGGCGAGCGCTGCCAAAAAAGCCGGATACCCCGTCGGCAACACAAGGCTGCCCGCCCCAACAAAAATGACGAGCAGGCCACCGATACCGCTGCCGATACCGCTGCTCGCGTGCATAAGCACCACTATGGCCACGATATCCACAACGATTTGCGCGGTTCCGAGAACAGTTGCCGGTACCCAGCGCTGGCGCAATGAGATGCCGGAGAGTACGGCGAACACCAGATAGCCCGTGGTTGTTGCTATATAGAGGGTTGGATTCGAGTGACCAAAGAACCGCGGGTCGGATTTGGCAAAAAATATTCCGAGAAACGCGATGCCGGTCAGTAACCGAAACACGTTCAACGTAACGAGTACGCGCCAGGAGAGATCTGGTTCGTCAATCGCTTTTTGTACCAGGACATCCCGACTGCCGCGGAAGTTCCGTTTCGGGGGAGCCTCGGTTTGTGCCTGATTCATGCGCGAATTGTAGACTGAATATGGACTTCGGTCCCGCAAACCTACAAAATACGCCGTCTTTTTCGCGCTTGTCGTGAAATCCTCCTCGCTAACACAAGAAATCCCCAAGAAGTGAACCAATGAATCTTCACGAATACCAATCAAAACGATTGTTCGCCGACTACGGTATCGCGGTACCGTGCGGCATTCCCGCCGACTCAGCAGACGCCGCCGTAAAGGCCGCCGAAGAACTGGGCGGCGATCTCTGGGTTGTTAAAGCTCAGGTACACGCTGGTGGTCGCGGTAAAGCCGGCGGAGTCAAGCTCGCAAGAACTCTGGATGAGGTCCGGGAGTTTGCCGACGGCATGCTCGGTATCCAGCTCGTTACCCATCAGTCCGGGCCAGAAGGTTTGCCCGTCAACGTGGTGTATATCGAGGAAGGTTCAGAAATCGATCGTGAGCTTTACTTAAGTATGCTGGTCGACCGAGAGGTCAGTCGCGTGTCCTTCATCGCTTCCGCCGCCGGTGGAATGGATATCGAAAAAGTGGCTGAGGAGACTCCGGAGCAGATTTTCTCGGTCACGATCGCGCCGGACGCAGGTTTGCAGGACTTTCAGGCCCGGCAGCTCGCATTTGGCCTTGAGCTCGACAAGAAGCAAATGCGTCAATTTGGTGATCTTCTGAAAAAGCTGTATCAGTTGTACCTTGATACTGACGCCAGTCTTATCGAAGTGAATCCGCTGATCACCAACAAAGCAGGTGATGTCATCGCCCTTGACGGCAAGATCAACATCGATGGCAGCGCGTTGTTTCGGCAGCCGAAGATCGCCGAATTACGTGATCCGTCACAGGAAGACGCTGCGGAGCGCGAGGCCGCTGAACACGATCTCAATTACGTGTCGCTCGACGGAAATATTGCCTGCATGGTGAACGGTGCCGGACTTGCAATGGCGACGATGGATTTGATCAAGCTGCATGGTGGCGAGCCTGCCAACTTCCTCGACGTAGGCGGCGGTGCGACGGCGGAACGCGTATCTGAGGCGTTTAAGCTGATTCTCTCCAACAAGAATGTATCGGCCATTCTCGTGAATATTTTCGGGGGCATCGTGCGTTGTGACGATATCGCCAAAGGAATCATCAGTGCGGTGAAAGAGGTCGGCGTTGAAGTGCCGGTGATTGTGCGCCTCGAAGGCACGAACGTATCAAAAGGGCGCGAGCTGCTGGCCAACAGCGGTCTCGACATCATTGCGGCCGAGGATCTTACCGACGCAGCACGCAAGGTGGTTGCTTCGGCAGCCTGACAAGAAGAATTAACGAGTAGATCTAATGAGTATTTTGGTCAACGCAGACAGCAAAATTATTTGCCAGGGCATAACCGGCAATCAGGGTTCCTTCCATACCGAGCAGTGCATCGAGTACGGCACCAGGGTCGTCGCAGGTGTCACACCAGGGCGCGGTGGTCAGGACCATCTCGGAGTGCCGGTTTACAATACGGTTCGCGACGCGGTCGATGCGACAGGTGCCGACGTCAGCATGATTTACGTACCACCACCGTTCGCGGCGGACGCAATCCTCGAAGCAGCGGATTCCGGTGTTGCGCTGATCGTCTGCATCACCGAAGGCGTTCCGGTCAACGACATGGTCAAGGTGAAATCTGCGTTGCGCGATCATGACTGTCGTCTGATTGGACCGAACTGCCCGGGCATTATTACGCCGGAAGAATGCAAGATCGGCATCATGCCGGGATTCATTCATCAGAAAGGGCGCATTGGTGTGGTATCACGGTCGGGCACGCTAACCTACGAGGCGGTGTATCAAACGACGACCAATGGTTTGGGTCAAAGCACATGCATTGGCATCGGTGGTGATCCGGTGCGTGGCATGAATTTTATCGACTGCCTTGAGCTGTTCCAGGAAGATCCGGACACAGACGGCATCATCATGGTCGGCGAGATCGGCGGTACGGACGAGGAAGCTGCTGCGGAATTTATTCAAAGCAATGTTAGCAAGCCAGTAGTAGCGTATATCGCGGGCGTAACAGCACCCCCGGGCAAGCGCATGGGTCACGCTGGAGCCATTATTGCCGGCGGCAAGGGTACGGCTGAAGATAAATTCAAGGCATTGGATGCTGCAGGCGTTGCAACCGTGCGTTCGCCAGCGGAACTCGGATCGAAGATGCAGGAAGTCATCGGCGGTTAGGGACTTCGAGCGCCGGAGCTGACCATGGACCACAATGTCAAAGTCGCACTGGCCCAGGTTGATCTTGCGGTCGGTGATGTAGCCGGCAACACCCATAAAATCATTGAATATGCGAGTCGCGCGCGGAACGAGCTCGGCGCCGAGTTAGTTGTATTTCCCGAACTCAGCGTTTGCGGCTATCCGCCGGAAGATCTCCTTTTCCATGCTGGCCTGCGATACAAGGTCGAAAATGCGCTTGCCGAAATTCGTTCGCAGGTCTCCGGTATTGCGATCCTGATCGGTTACCCTGAATACGACGATGGCCATATCTACAATGCCTGCTCCGTATTTCAAGACGGCGAGGTTCTGGCTCACTACCGTAAGCAGAGCTTGCCCAATTACAGTGTGTTCGACGAAGAACGCTATTTCACACGCGGCAAAGATGCGTCCGTCTTTACGATTAGCGGTGTCCGCATAGGGCTGAATATTTGTGAAGACGTTTGGAGCTCTGGTCCAATGGCGTCGAATCGATCCGCTGGTGCGGAATGCGTGATCGCGATAAACGGCTCGCCGTACGAGACAAGCAGCCAGATTAGCCGTGAATCACAATTGAGAAAGCGGGTTGCAGAAGTCCGGATTCCGGTGATTTACGTAAATATGGTTGGCGGGCAAGATGAACTGGTGTTCGATGGTGGCTCGTTCGCGATGTCGGCGGAAGGTGAGATCTGTTTCCGTGCGCCGCCATTCGAAGAAGGTCTGCACGAGCTCGTTCTGCAAGGCACGGCGTCAGGCGTCGTTCCGGAAGCCGGTGACTGTGCCGAATTGCTCGATACCGAAGCCAGTGTTTATAAAGCACTCGTCACAGGCACTCGCGACTACATCAGGAAGCACGGTTTCCCGGGCGTCATCCTCGGCTTGTCCGGTGGTATGGATTCAGCGCTGGTGGCGGCGATCGCTTGCGATGCGATCGGTGCCGATCGCGTTCGTGCGGTGATGATGCCGTTTCGCTACACATCGAAGATGAGTCAGGAAGATGCTGCCAAACAAGCTGCGATGCTTGGTATCGGATATGACGTTATACCGATCGCACCCATGTATGAGGCGACGATAGCGCAACTTGAGCCAGTGCTCGGCGAGCGCGAGCCCGATTCAACCGAGGAAAACATACAAGCTCGCTGTCGAGGGCTATTGCTGATGGCCATTTCGAACAAGACGGGCCGCATGCTGCTAACCACAGGCAACAAAAGCGAGATGGCGGTCGGGTACGCAACCTTATATGGTGATATGGCTGGTGGATTCGCGCCAATCAAGGATTGCAGCAAAACGCTGGTCTATCGCCTGGCCAGGTACCGAAATTCGTTGAGCGACGCGATTCCTGAGCGAGTCATTACCCGGGAACCGTCGGCAGAGCTCAGGCCTGATCAGAAAGATAGCGATTCGCTGCCGGACTACGACGTGCTCGATCCGATTCTCGAGGCATTTATCGAGCAAGACCTTTCGGTCGCCGAAATAACGGACCGTGGATTTGATCGCGATACGGTTATACGCATTCTGGAGATGGTCAAGCGCAATGAATACAAACGCCGTCAGGCCCCGCCGGGAATAAGGATCAGTGGTCGCGCATTCGGCCGTGACTGGCGCTATCCGATCACGTCAGGCTACAAATTCCCGCGCTAGCCTTCGTTGGGAAAGTTTAGATCGAGCACTCTTTGTGCATCATCGCGGAGATCGGTCATGCCGAGCTCGTTGTACGCCGCGACCATGATTCTGAGCGACTCTGCATTGCCCGAGGCACCATTGTATTGTTCCAGTGCCGTCTTTGCGCGATTCGCGGCTGCAACGAAGGCGCCGCGACGCAGGTAGTAGTCAGCCACATGATTTTCGTAGGCAGACAAGCGCTCCTTAATGGCCAGGATGCGTTGCTCCGCATCTGCCGCATACTCACTGGTCGGGTAACGTTCGACGAGGCGCCGTAACGACGCGTAAGCGAGATCGATATCTATTGGTGGCCGCTTTGTTACGTCCCTTTTGAACCAGCGCTCCAGTATTCCCGGGTCCGATTCGTAATAAGCCAGTCCCTTGATGTACAGCGCGTAGTCGACGCGCGGATGCGTCGGGTTTTCGCGCATGAAAGTGTCGGCAGTCTCAATGGCCTGCTCGATCTGACCACTCTTGTAATACGCATGCAGCAACTTCAACTCAATCTGTCGGGACAGGTCACTGAAAGGGTAGCGGGCCAGGATTGCCTCAAAAAGCTGAATGCCCTTTCGGTAATTCTGGCGCGAAATCGATAGTTCCGCTAATTCGTACGCCTCAGTGATGTTCTGGATTTCAGTCTGAACCTCGTCTTTGCCGGCACAGGCCGCCAGACTGCCACTGAGAATGACAAAAATGACAATTGGGATCAGGCGGGCACGCCGAAGAAATACCGAGTTGAGTTGTGAATATAATTGCATACTGTCGTCTTTCTGAGGTGCCGCCACAGCTATCAGGGCGGTTTGAGGTCGGCGAGTATAACGGAGTACTAGTGTCCAGTCATGAGTGCCGAAAAACAAATAACTGCGATTCCTGCTGAGTTCGCCGGTCTGAGATTGGACCAGGCGCTGGCGCGGATGTTTCCGGATTATTCCAGGAGCCGTCTCAAAGAGTGGTTGCTGGCCGGGGCGATAACCGTAGAGGGCGGGCCAAAACGGCCACGAGACGCCGTTTCCGGTGGTGAGACGGTGACACTGCAGCCGCAAGCCGAAGTCACCGTGCGGGCTAAGCCAGAGCCCATTGGGCTCGATATCGTTTATGAAGACGATGAACTCCTGGTTGTGAACAAGCCCGCAGGGCTCGTTGTGCATCCGGGCGCTGGCAATCCGGCGGGCACATTGATGAACGGACTCCTGCACCGTGTTTCAGCATTGGAGGAGATCCCGCGCGCCGGCATCATTCATCGTCTCGATAAAGACACCAGCGGTCTGCTGCTGGTGGCCAAGACATTGATCGCGCATACGGCGTTGGTTCGTTTGCTGGCGGACAGGGATATATCCCGCCACTACCTGGCTGTTTGTAACGGTGTCCTGACAGGCGGTGGCACTATTCGCGAACCTGTCGCACGCCACCCGGTCGACCGCAAGCGCATGAGCGTGCAGCAAAATGGCAAACCCGCCGTCACGCACCACACCGTGAAGGAGCGATACGCTGCGTTCACTTACGTCAACGTAAAGCTCGAAACCGGTCGTACTCATCAAATCAGAGTCCATTTTGCACATCGTCGGCACGCGCTCGTTGGCGACCAGGTTTATGGCGGTCGGCTGGCGCTGCCCAAAGGTGCGTCTGAAGAGCTGATCCAGGTACTGCGTCATTTCAAACGACAGGCTCTGCATGCCACAAGGCTGGCATTCGAGCACCCAGTCAGCGGCGAGATCGTGGATCTTGAAGTACAGCCGCCGAAAGACTTCCAGTTACTGATTGAGGCGATGCGCCGGGATACCACTATTGAATGACTGGATCGCCGCGGACTGGCCGGCGCCTGAGAATATCGTCGCGGGCACGACCTTGCGAAACCATGACCTGTCCTCGCTGCCATTGTCCGGCGAGCATTGCCGGCTCAGCCAGGTGCACGGTACGAACGTCATATCTGCGGGGCACTATGACACGCCGCCAGAGGCGGACGGCTCAACGGGGAGTAGCGCGGACCATGTCTGTGTAGTACGCACGGCCGATTGCTTGCCTGTGCTCATGTGTTCCACCGACGGCAGCGTCTTTGCCGCAGCACATGCTGGATGGCGCGGGTTGGCCGCTGGCGTTATCGAGAATACGCTCGCGAAGCTCGAAGTGGATCCTGCTGACCTGCTGGTCTGGCTTGGACCGGCGATTTCCCAGCCGTCCTTCGAGGTCGGCGATGAAGTCAGGGAGGCGTTTTTGCTGGTTGATCAGGGCGCCAGCGATTGTTTTGAAGCCAATTCACGGCAGCGGTGGCAGGCGGACCTGTACGGTCTTGCGAGGCGCAGACTGAACGCAGCCGGTGTGAGGAATATCTTCGGTGGCGGCTTTTGTACCTATCTGGACGATGAGCGTTTCTTTTCCTATCGACGCGATCCCGAGTGTGGTCGTCTGGTGTCTTTTGTCGGTCTGAACACCCCTTGAAAAAGGTCCTGAAGCCGCAATTTATGGGGCAGTTTAAGAATTCGCCGGTATTCGGCGTGGGTGATTCAAATGCGATTAGACAAGCTGACAAGCAAATTTCAACTAGCGCTGGCTGACGCGCAGTCGCTGGCCGTTGGCCAGGACCATCAATTCATAGAACCCGTCCACGTAATGGTCGCATTGCTCGACCAGCAGGGCGGCGGCGTGCGTGGCTTGTTAACCAAGTCCGGCGTCAACGTGAACTTGCTGCGCTCGCAGCTGGGTGAGTCGGTCGATCGACTCGCGAAAGTTGAGGGAGCGGGCGGCGAAGTGCATATTGGCACTGAATTGTCGAAGCTTTTCAATATCACCGACAAACTCGCTCAGGAGAGGGAAGACCAGTACATCTCCAGCGAACTTTTCGTTCTCGCGGCCATGGATGGTAAATCACCGCTTAAGGGCGCACTCGAGCAGGCCGGTGCTGTAAAAGGCGCGATCGAGAAATCGATAGACGATTTACGTGGCGGGCAGCAGGTGAATGACCCGAACGCCGAAGACGCACGACAGGCACTGGATAAGTTCACCATCGATCTCACGGAGCAGGCTGAACAGGGCAAGCTGGACCCGATTATCGGCCGTGACGACGAAATCCGTCGGACGATCCAGATTTTGCAGCGGCGCACCAAAAATAACCCCGTCCTCATTGGTGAACCTGGCGTCGGCAAGACTGCGATCCTGGAAGGACTCGCACAGCGAATTGTCAATAACGAAGTTCCGGAAGGGCTACGCGGCAAACGCATCCTGTCCCTCGATATGGCCGCACTCATCGCGGGCGCGAAGTTTCGGGGTGAGTTCGAAGAAAGACTGAAAGACGTCCTGAACGATCTCGCAAAACAGGAAGGCCAGATCATTCTCTTTATCGATGAGATGCATACGATGGTCG
The DNA here is from genome assembly GCA_021773155.1 of Woeseiaceae bacterium. Lineage (GTDB taxonomy): Bacteria > Pseudomonadota > Gammaproteobacteria > Steroidobacterales > Woeseiaceae > UBA1847. The sequence continues at coordinate 10,739 of JAJFKQ010000251.1, forward strand.
GTGCCGGTAAGGCCGAGGGCTCCATGGATGCCGGCAACATGCTTAAGCCCGCGCTCGCTCGCGGAGAGCTGCATTGCGTTGGTGCGACCACGCTCGATGAGTATCGCAAGTACGTCGAAAAAGATGCGGCGCTTGAACGTCGCTTCCAAAAGGTCCTTATTGAAGAGCCGACGGTTGAAGATACGATCGCGATCTTGCGTGGCTTGAAGGAAAGATACGAAGTTCACCACGGTGTTGAAATTACCGATCCGGCGATAGTGGCGGCGGCGACCTTGTCGCACCGTTATATCAGCGACCGCCAGTTACCCGACAAAGCTATCGATTTGATTGACGAATCCGCATCACGGATTCGGATCGAGATCGACTCGAAGCCTGAAGAAATGGACAAGCTGGAACGCCGCATCATTCAGCTCAAGATCGAACGCGAAGCTCTGAAGAAAGAATCAGACGACGCGTCCGTCAAGCGTCTTGCGGACATTGAGTCGCAGCTTGAGGACCTGGAGCGTGATTTCGCGGACCTCGATGAGGTCTGGATGGCTGAAAAGGCTGCTATGCAGGGCGCAACCCATATAAAGGAAGACCTCGAACGCGCGCGCCTTGATCTGGAGACCGCACATCGGGCGAATGACCTCGCGCGCATGTCTGAGCTGCAGTACGGCAAGATTCCCGAGCTGGAAAAGCAGCTCGAAGATGCCATGCAGGTCGAGCACAAAGAAAACACGCTGCTGCGAAATAACGTCACAGAGGAAGAGGTCGCAGAGATCGTTTCCAAATGGACCGGGATTCCGGTTAGCAAGATGCTTGAAGGCGAGAAAGAAAAGCTCCTGCAGATGGAGTCCGCCGTGCAGCAGCGCGTCGTTGGTCAGGACGAGGCAGTAACCGTCGTGGCGAATGCTATACGCCGCTCGCGTGCCGGGCTGTCCGACCCCAAACGCCCGATCGGCTCGTTCCTTTTCCTCGGTCCAACAGGTGTTGGTAAGACCGAACTTACGAAAGCATTGGCAGATTTCCTGTTCGATACCGACGAGGCGATGGTGCGCCTCGATATGTCCGAGTTCATGGAAAAGCACTCTGTGGCACGGCTCATTGGTGCACCGCCAGGATATGTCGGCTACGAGGAGGGTGGCTACCTGACAGAGGCGGTTCGCCGTCGCCCGTATTCGGTAATCCTGCTCGATGAAGTTGAAAAAGCGCACCCGGACGTATTCAACGTCTTGTTACAGGTATTGGATGATGGCCGACTAACCGACGGTCAGGGTCGCACGGTCGATTTCCGCAATGCCGTTATCGTCATGACCTCAAACCTCGGATCGCAGCTGATCCAGGAGATGGCAGGCGAGGAAAACTACGACGCCATGAAGAACGCGATCATGGACATCGTTGGTCAGCACTTCCGGCCCGAGTTCGTGAATCGCATCGATGACCTGGTTGTGTTCCACCCGTTGGGTCGTGATCACATTCGAAAGATCGTCGATATCCAGTTGGGCTATTTGCATGAACGGCTTGCCGAGCGAGACATTGGTATTCACCTGTCCGATTCAGCCCGCAACAAGCTTGCCGACGCGGGATTTGATCCGGTATACGGGGCTCGGCCACTGAAGCGCGCTATACAGCAACAGGTTGAGAACCCCCTCGCGCAGGAGATTTTGCAGGGTAATTTCAAGCCTGGTGACACTATTGAAGTTGGGGTTTCAGACGATCATCTGGAGTTTCTTAATGCAGCTTAGTGCGTAGGGCCTCCCCGCCGGGACAGCAATTCCTTCTCCACGACACACAGTCGAAAAAATTGCTGTCCCGGCGGGGAGACCGCCATACTTTGGTGCGTAGATAGCACCACAACTGAGTTATAATCGCCGGCCCTCGGCAAGCAAGATAATTACGGAGTTTCGATAAATGCCGATCTACGGATACACCTGCAACAGCTGCGAACACAGTTTTGATGCGTTGCAGAAAATGAGTGACCCGAAATTGGTCGACTGCCCGGAGTGTGGTGAGCCATCCCTGCGCCGATTGTTGTCCGCGCCCAAGTTTCGCTTGAAGGGGAAAGGCTGGTATGAGACTGATTTCAAGACCGGTGACAAACGTAATATTGCCGGCGATTCAGGCAAGACTTCCGGCAGCAAGTCGAAGGACCCTGACAAAACCGTGAAGAAAACGGAACCGAAGAAATCGGAATCCAACAAATCGAAGTCTGACAATAAAGCCAAGTCAGCGTGAGGCGGTCGTCTTGAAACGTATTCGCAGATACCTTGTTGCCGGCATTCTCGTTTGGGCGCCGCTGGCGGTGACGTGGTTCTTGCTGAAAATAGGCGTCGGACTGATGGATAAGACGCTTGCAATCATTCCTGCCCGGTATCAGCCTGATGAATTACTCGGAGTCCATGTCCCCGGTCTTGGTGTAATCCTGACGATCATTGTATTGCTGGTCACCGGTGTATTGGCCGCTAATTTCGTGGGCCGAGCATTCGTTGGCGGCTGGGAATCGCTGATGGATCGGATTCCGGTCGTTCGCGCGATCTACTCTGCCGCAAAGAATTTCGCGGAAATGGTGTTTTCAGACTCCAGTCAGTCGTTCAAGAAGGTGTTATTGATCCAATATCCCCGCAAGGGGCTTTACAGTCTGGCGTTTCAAACATCTTCCGAGCTGGGCGAAGTGCAGGGCCGAACCGGTGATGAGGTCGTCTGCTGCTTCTTACCGACCACCCCGAACCCGACCTCCGGGTTCATCATCATCGTGCCAAGGAAAGACATCATCGAGCTCGATATGGACGTCGACGAGGCGCTCAAGATGATTATTTCACTTGGCGTGGTTGTGCCAACCTGGAGAAAGGATCAGACCGCAGAATTGCCGTTCGATTTGCCTGACGACCCGGCTTGATAAGCGGGGCTTCAGCCCGTACCATTCCGCCTCTTTTTTGACGGGTTTTCCTTGAGTGTAGCGATGCGTAGCCATTATTGCGGAGAGATCAACGAATCTCTGAACGGTACTGAAATTGAGGTCTGCGGCTGGGTTCACCGGCGGCGTGACCACGGTGGGGTGATTTTCATCGATCTTCGCGACCGGGAAGGTCTGTTGCAGGTCGTTTTCGACCCTGATCGAGCTGAAATTTTTGCGCAAGCGGAGCGCATTCGTTCCGAATTCGTGCTCAACGTGAGGGGGCTTGTGCGCCCGCGTCCTGAGGGTACTGTTAACCCGAACATGCGAACCGGCCAGGTCGAAGTGCTGGCGCATGAGCTTGAGATTCTCAACAAATCCGAAACGCCACCGTTTCACCATGACGAGCAGGCCAACGAAGACATTCGCCTCAAGTACCGTTATCTCGATCTGCGTCGCGAAAACATGCTGGGTAACCTGATGTTGCGTCACAAAGTGACGATGGCCATGCGCAACTACCTTGATAGCAATGGTTTCATCGATGTCGAGACACCGATGCTGACACGTGCCACACCGGAAGGGGCTCGCGACTACATCGTTCCGAGTCGTACATATCCGGGCAAGTTCTTCGCATTGCCGCAATCGCCGCAACTATTCAAACAGCTCCTGATGATGTCGGGACTGGATCGCTACTACCAGATCGTGCGTTGCTTCCGCGACGAAGATTTGCGTGCCGATCGCCAGCCGGAATTCACACAGCTTGATGTTGAGATGAGCTTTGTCGATGAAGAGGCCGTCATGGGCACAATGGAAGCCATGATTCGCCATCTCTTCAAAGAGACGATGGATGTCGAATTGCCCGCGTCGTTTCCGCGCATGACGTACGCAGACGCGATGCACCGTTATGGCTCCGACAAGCCGGATCTTCGCATTGACCTCGAGCTGATAGAGGTTGCCGATCTCATGAACTCGGTTGAATTCAAGGTGTTCGCCGGACCCGCAGCCGACCCTGAAGGTCGGGTTGCCGCACTTTGCGTGCCGGGCGGAGCAGAGATGAGCCGCAAGATCATCGATGACTATACCGCATACGTGGGTCGTTACGGTGCCAGAGGTCTCGCCTACATCAAGGTTAACGATGTTGATGCGGGTCGGGATGGCCTGCAGTCACCAATCCTCAAGTTCCTGCCGGATGAAACGGTCACCGGAATCATCGAGCGCACCGGGGCAAAGACAGGCGACCTGATTTTCTTCGGTGCCGACAAAGCACGCGTGGTTAACGACGCTCTCGGCGCTCTGCGTGTAAAAGTGGGCGAAGATCGTGGGCTGGTTGCCGACGGTTGGGCGCCGCTTTGGGTTGTCGACTTTCCGATGTTTGAGATGGACGCGGCGAACAAACGCTGGACCGCATTGCATCATCCATTCACAGCACCCTCCGAAAACAGCGCGGAAGCATTGCTGGCAGATCCGGGCAACGCCCTGTCGCGTGCCTACGATATGGTGCTGAATGGCTCCGAAATTGGTGGTGGATCAATTCGTATCCATGATCAGGAGGTTCAGGCGGCCGTATTTGACGTACTTGGCATCAGCAAAGAGGAAGCGGAAGAAAAATTCGGTTTCCTTCTGGAAGCACTCCAGTATGGCTGTCCGCCGCATGGTGGTGTGGCATTCGGTCTCGATCGCGTCGTGATGTTGATGGCAGGTGCCGACAGTATTCGCGACGTCATTGCGTTCCCGAAAACACAAACGGCCAGCTGTCCGCTGACCAACGCGCCGGGCGAAGTGTCAGCAGAGCAACTCAAGGAAGCCGGCATTCGCCTACGCGCACCGCGCCCAGAGTAGGAGCGCGCCCTGCGCGCGAACAGCAATGTCAAAAGAAGCCGTCATTTGCGTCCACGGGTATCTTTCCCATGGCACCGGCATGTATTTGATCAAACGGCGATTGGAGCGCGAATACGGGATGCGCGCTTTGCTGTTTAACTACCCGTCCGTACGCGGA
>JAJFKQ010000252.1 GCA_021773155.1 Woeseiaceae bacterium
ACCGTTAGCTGTATCTCTCCCGGCCACGAACAGATAAAGGCGTCAGGTTGCTCGACAGTTCGATCGAAAAAGAACGGGCAGCTACGATATTCCTTATCTTTCAGAACCCACTGTTGCCAGTCTTTCAGGTCGTCGGGAACATGGGTTTCGGCAATAGCAGTGGCTGAAACGAGGAACAGACACAGGGCGATTACCCTTTGCATCGCTGACATGACATCTCTCCGCAAAGCTTTGATTGACACTATACTTCAACGCGCCAGCAATGCGTTCAGGGTTACCTCATCTACGCCCTGGTTGTGATAATCGAGACTTGATCTGACAGCTACTGTCAGATTGAACCGAGTCAAATGACTGACTAGTTTTTGTTAACACCGAGCGATTTTGTCGTACTCTAACTACCAAGCGATTTTGTCGCAATTAATTACCAAGGGAAATTGACGGATCTATTTAATCAGTGATTTTCTGAGCTTTTACCGAAGGCCCAGGAGTCGCAGAGGATGATTAAAATGGATTCCAAAGCTCAACTCACCGTTGACATTGTTGCTAAGGTGGCGGAAGGCAAAATTGATATCGTCAATGCTGCCAAATTGCTCAATAAATCTCGCCGAACCATCGAACGTTACCTAAAGAAATATCGTAAGGTCGGTATCCAATTTGTTGTGCACCAGAACACCGGCAACGCCCCCTCCAATAAAACCTGCGATGAAATAAAACGCACTGTCCAGAAGCTGATCAAAGAGAAGTACTTCGATGTCAATCTGACGCATCTCGCAGAGCTTTTGAAGGACAGCGAACATATCCTGGTAAAACGTGAAACACTAAGAAGCTGGGCCCACGAGATCCATCACGTCAAGCGCGCTAAACGAAGGCGCTCTCAAGTCAGGAAAAGACGGGAACGTATGGAATCTCCAGGCTTGTTACTGCAGATGGATGGTAGTACCCATCGATGGTTCGGAAATGAGAAATCCTGCCTGATCGCGATTATCGATGACGCGACCAGTGAAATACATGCTGAATTCTTCAAATCTGAAACCACCCTTGGTTGCCTGAAAGTATTACGCGATTACATCGCTAAAAAGGGCTTGTTTAAAGCGCTTTATGTGGATAAAGCGGGGATTTTCGGCGGACCGAAGCGTTGTAATTTCTCCCAGGTAAAGCGCGCCTGCAGCGAGCTTGGCATAGAGATAATATTTGCTAATTCACCTCAGGGAAAAGGCCGGATCGAGCGCTCGTTTGACACCTTCCAGGACAGGCTTGTGCCCGAGTTCAGGCTAAACGATATTCAAGATATGGATAGTGCCAACCGGCACCTGCAGGATGTCTTTATTCCCTCGTTTTGGCGTGACCGTATTGAAGTCCTGTCCCGCAGCGAAGCTTCCGAGTTTACGCCTATTCCTGAGCATATAAGCCTGGACGATGTCTGCGTCGTAAAGGATTACCGAAAAATACGCAGTGATCATACGTTCAGCTACGGCAACAAATTTTACCTCATTGAGTCGCCTCTGAAGCATTCCATCGCGAAACAGAAAATAGAAATCCGTACCACTAATGACGATGGGTTTGCCGCCTACTTCGCGGGGCGCCATCTGGCAGTATCCGAGGTCATCGAGCCGACCAAGCCTTCAATGCTCGATCTGGACATACAGAGAAAACTGGAAGTCCTGGAACTCGCCGAGAAACTTGGAAATGTCACTGAAGCCGCACGTCTCAGCGGCGTCTCGCGCGACACAATCTACAGACATCGTAAACTGATCAAAGAAAGAGGCCTTCAATCCCTCAAACGTCAAGTTCGCGCCGACCACATTCATGGCAATCGTACTGATCAGGAAATAGCGAATACTGTCATTGAGTTCTCGCTGGACAATCCGCATCTCGGGCAAGTCCAGGTCTCAAACCAGCTAAAGAAGCACTACCAGCTTGAGCTCAGCGCAAGCGGTGTAAGAAACGTCTGGCTCCGCGAAAACATGCAAACCTGTGCATTGAGGCTACGCAGGAAAGAATCCATGCTGGCTACCGTCTGATGAGTATCTGTAATTTGCCGGCCTGGCAGCTTGCTGATACGGTGCCACGACAAAGTCGCTTGGTAATTAGTCCGCCAGTTTCCCTTGGTAATGACACTATCACACCTAGTAATGCGGTGGGCGCTCATCGCCCGGATCGCCTTCCGACATTCCTTCGCCCACGGAGCGAACGCGCTGAATCAACGCCTTGCACAACTCCTCAAGCTGCATAATCTTCGCCTGCTGCTCGGTGACGACATCATTGAGCTGGTTCAGTAGCTGATCCTGATGAGCCAGGCGGGTCTCCAGATCTATAAAGCGGTCTTCGCTCATGCACATCCCCTGCGATATGGTTGCTATTCGTAATAGGATACACGGGTTACCCCCGGGAATAATTCATGTCGTTGCTTAGGTTCGAGGATATCAGGCTGGAATTTGGCGAGCAGGTCATACTGCGCGACGCCGAATTTTCGATCGAGCCCGGTGAACGGGTGTGTCTGATTGGGCGAAACGGTGCGGGTAAGTCGACAACGCTGAAGCTCATCATGGGCGAGATAGAACCCGATCACGGCAAAATCATCCCTAAAGCCGGAATGATCGTTAGCCAGCTACGACAGAACCTCCCGGACGCAATGGATTTGCCGGTGCGCGAGATTATTCTTTCCGGCCTTCACGAAATCGACGCGCTGCTGGAGCAATACAAGGAAATGTCGAGCCAGAACCTCGACAAGCACGGACTGGCAGAGCTCGAAGCACTGCACGCGAAAATCGATGCATACGATGGCTGGCACATTGACCAGCGAGTTGACGCGACGATGAGCGACCTCAACTTGCCCGCTGACAAGAAGATGAACGAACTGTCCGGCGGATGGCGTCGACGAGTCGCTCTGGCAAGAGCACTCGTGCAAAAACCCGACTTGCTGTTGCTTGACGAGCCTACCAACCATCTCGATATCGCGACGATCAAATGGCTTGAGGATCGTATCTACTCCTATCCGGGCGCCGTTTTATTTATCACGCATGACCGGGCTTTCCTGCAGCGACTCGCTACACGCATTGTCGAAATTGACCGCGGCAAACTCACGAGCTGGCCTGGTGATTACCGTAACTTTTTGAAACGAAAGGAAAAAGCGCTGGAGGACGAGGACACAGCCGACGCCCGATTTGACAAGAAACTCGGTCAGGAGGAAGTCTGGATTCGACAGGGCATTAAGGCGCGCCGCACCCGAAACGAAGGCCGTGTCCGTTCACTTGAAAAAATGCGTGAGGAGTTCGCCGGCCGCATCAAACAGGATGACAAGGCTCGGATACACATCGAAGAAGCGGAACAGTCCGGCCGCAAAGTTATCCGCGCGAAAAATATTAGCTACAACTATGGTGATGAGAAAGTCATACAGAATTTCTCGATCAAGATTATGCGTGGTGATCGCATAGGTTTGATCGGCAATAACGGAGTTGGTAAAACGACGCTGTTGCGTCTGCTTCTGGGGAAACTGGAGCCACAGACCGGAACGATTAAACACGGCACGAATCTCGAGATCGGCTACTTCGACCAGTTGCGCCAAACACTCGACATGGAAAAGTCGGTCGCCTACAACGTGGGTGAAGGTCGTACTTACATCAACCTCAATGGCAAGGACAGACATATCGTCGGCTATCTGAAGGGATTCCTGTTTACGCCGAAACGCTCCGCCATGCCTGTAAAAGCACTATCCGGCGGCGAACGTAACCGCGTAATTCTCGCCAAACTGTTCACTCGCCCCGCCAATCTTCTGGTTCTCGACGAACCTACCAACGATCTCGATATTGAGACACTGGAGGTATTGGAAAAGAAGCTGTGTGACTACACCGGTACCTTAATCGTCGTTAGCCATGATCGCGAATTTCTCGACAACGTTGTGACTAGTACAGTCGTATTTGAGGAAGATGGTCGCGCGAAAGAATATGTCGGGGGCTACTCTGACTGGGTTCGGCATGGCCACCAGCTTGCTGAAACGGAAAATATCGCAGTCGCTGAGGCCAGGAAGCGTGAAGCAGTAGAACGTCGCAAGACCAGGAATAAAACCAAGCTCAGTTATAAAGATCAGCGCGAACTCGATCAGCTTCCGGAGGAAATAGAAAAACTGGAAACCGACATTGCGGCGTTACAGTCACGGATCGCCGCACCCGAGTTCTATTCGCAGAACAATGAGGACGTACAAGAGACGTTGCAGGAACTGAATAATACCGAATCACTGCTGGAACAGCGTGTCGAGCGGTGGGGCGAGCTTGAGAGCAAGCAGGACATGTTGCAGTCAAGCTAAGCGACGGACCGGGTCAGGTAAAAACACTTTTCCGGCATCGGCGCATCTTCGGGATACTCCTGCACTTCAAATCGCAGTGCCAGATAACACCGATAGGCGGGCGCATTATCCTTGTACACAAACAGGGCGATTTCTGCGTGATCCTGCTCTTTGCGTGCAGCTTCGATCATCTTTTCCAGTAATTTTCTGCCGACGCCCTGCCCACGCATGCGGGGATTTGTAACGAGGCGTGCAAGGTGTGAACGACCGTAGCGCGACCCCAGTTGCCCGAACGCAGTGAAGTCATTTTCCGGATTTCGCAAGCAGAACGACGAGAAATCCTGCCAGCGACAATCTGCGAAGAAGGTTTCGCGATCAAATGGAAAACGAAACCTGGGGCCGCCCCAGATATCGACAGAATGAGCACTTGGAAACCAGGTCATGAGTTCGTCAATATCCGCCTCACAAGCGGTTTCGAGCGACCACGACATCATTCAGCCTTCGGCAAGGTCATGTGAAGGATGATGTAACCAAATACGCCAGACAACAAAGAACCGAGAATAACTCCAAGCCGCTCGTCGAAAATTACTTTGGGATCCAGGGTCACATTTTCGAAGGCGAGAGAACCAACAAACAAGCTCATCGTAAAACCAACACCGCACAATATCGAAGCACCGTACAGGGACCCCCAGCTGGCGCCTTCAGGCAATCGGGCGACGCCCGCTTTGATTGCCAGAAAGCACAAGAGGAAAATTCCGACTTGCTTGCCCACAAATAAACCGGCGGCGATACCCAGGGGAACCGTGTGCAGCAAGTCTGAAAAGCCAACGCCCTCCAGACTGATGCCTGAATTCACGAATGCAAACAATGGCAGCACCCCAAAAGCGACAACAGAATGCAGATCGTGCTCCAGTTCACGCAGCGGTGAATGAGATTTGTCAGCTGCATCCCGCATCGGAATAAACGCCGCAAGTGCAACCCCCGCAAGTGTCGCGTGCACCCCAGACTTCAACACCGCTATCCACATGACGGTACCGACAAGTATGTAAGGTGAAACAGTAATCGTACCGCGCCAATTCATTACGCCGAGAATCACAAGACACAACGTGCTGATTATCAGCGCATTGACCGAGAGGTCTGCAGAATAAAAAATGGCGATAATGATGATGGCGCCAAGATCATCAAAAATTGCCAGCGATACGACGAATACTTTGAGGGCAATGGGTACCCGGTTACCCAGCAACATAAGGATGCCCAATGCGAACGCTATATCGGTTGCGGCCGGTATCGCCCAACCCTGCATCGCTTGTGCATCGCCACTGTTGAACCAGACAAAAATCGCTACTGGCACCCCCATACCACCGACTGCACCCAGTGCCGGCAACAAGACATTGGCCGGGCGCGACAACTCCCCTTCCAGAATCTCCCGCTTCAGCTCCAGCCCGACCAGAAAAAAGAAAACCGCCATCAGGCCATCATTTACCCATAAGAACAAAGGCTTGGCGATTTGCAGCGCACCAATTCGCACCTCAACTGGTGTATCGAGAAAATAAGAGTACAGGCCGGCTGCCGGGGAATTGGCAGCCAGCATTGCAAGCACCGCTGCACCCATGAGGAGGATGCCGCCTGAAGATTCCATCCGCAGGAAGTTCTTGATAGTAGCCTGCATTATCGAATGCCCAAGACTTTCACTGCACCTTCAAGCCGCGAAACGATAATGTCGTCATTCATGAGCGTTTCACTTGTTCTAGTGTGAGGTTCCGAACAAGCGGTCACCGGCATCACCGAGACCTGGCACGATGTACTTTTTATCGTTGAGCTTTTCATCGATCGCCGCTGCATAGATAGGCACGTCCGGATGTTCGGCCTCAACCAGCGCAATACCCTCTGGGCAAGTTACGATACAAATAACAACAATGTTCCCGGCACCGTTTTCCTTGAGCTTATCAATGGCCGCCGCCGTCGATCCGCCAGTCGCGATCATTGGATCGATGATAATGCAGGTTCCACCCTTGATTTGTGGCGGAAATCGCTCGTAATACGTGACGGGCAATTTTGTTTCTTCGTCCCGGTACAAACCGACAAAGCCAACACGAGCAGTTGGTACAAGCTCAAGAATACCTTCCATCATGCCCACGCCTGCACGAAGAATCGGGACAACAACGAGATCGGTATCCAGCATGTGGCAAGTTGCCTCAGCAACAGGAGTTTGAACTGTAACTTCCTTTGTCTTGATGTTCTTTAACGCTTCATAGCAAACGAATTCTGTAATCTCTGTTGCCAGTTCGCGAAATTTTTTGTGCCCCGTATTAACATCGCGAATGATCGCGAGTTTGTGTTGCACACAGGGGTGATCAATCAGTTCAGCCATTACCTGTTCTCCTTTCGTCAGCTATGCGATAGCTGACCAGATTGCGAATTCAGTACCTGTCGGATCGACGAAATGAAACCGCCGGCCACCAGGAAACGGAAAAATGGGTTCAGAGATTGTTGCTCCGAGTTCCTGCACGCGATCGAAATCACGGTCTATGTCTGTACTGAAAAATACGATCAGTACTCCGGTCGCCGGCGCGGGCTCGGCCGCGCGCCTGAATCCACCCTCGAGTCGACCATCATTGAAGCTCATATAATCATCGCCCCACTCCTGGAACGACCAATCGAATAATGCTGAAAAGAATTCACGTGCCTTTTTCAGGTCCGTGACTGGAATTTCGACGTAATCGATTCGTTTCTCTGCTCTCATCACTTTCCTCCGACTTTCATTGGCAGACTACGGCCCCTTCAGCCGCAACAACGGCCGTTCAGCGGCAACGAACACCGTTCCAAACTCGCCGTTTATTTCGTATCGACCATCTTCATGCCGTCGCAGACCTTCGATCACTCCGTGCCCGAGACTCTCGGCGACCTCCACATTGGAGCCCGACGCAGCATCACTAACCGTAATGTCATCGCACAATGGAAACTCGATGAACGCCGGGCGAATACAGACCTTTTCGGCTGGTCTGGGTTTCTCGTAAAAAGGATGCTCTGCAGTCAGAAAGACGTCGATATCGATTACCAGCGCTCCAGCCTCCACATGCCACGAAAGAATGTATGACTGAGTCAGGTCGACTGCAGCGAATTCATGCAATTCGCGCCAGTCGGTTGGTGAAGTCGTATCAACCATTGTCTAACCGTCACCTCGCACTGGCGCTTCGTGATTGTCAGCGGCGATTATAGCTCAACCGAATGTTCTGGCGACCCAGACACCGATAAAGTGCGACAGAACCACGACGAGAATCGCTATGCCAAGATGTTCAAGGATGATGTGCCACGGCGATTCATTTTGCGAACGTGCCAGAAAGTAGCTCAGCACGATGATTACCAACATCCCCCAGGCTATCGAGGCCATCACAGCGGGGCCGAGTGGTAACAACAATAACGGTATGGCGAAGCTCAGTGCGAACACGAATTTTGTCAGGAAAGTCGTAATCGTTGCCTGCCAGACGTGCTCGTGATCGGTTTCCGGGTCCGCCTCTTCAGCCAGATGAATGCCGAGTGCATCGGACATTGAGTCCGCGACCGCAATTACGAGGATGCCACCCAGCACAGCCGTGATCGATTTCGTTCCGGCATTCAGGCCCGTTATTAACCCAAGCGTCGTGATAACACCTGACGTTGCGCCGAAGAAAAGGCCGGTGCGCGCCCCGTCGCTCTTGAAAAATTCCATCGTGTTTAACTCTGGTCCGTTAGCGCCATTTTGTAGAGGCAAATGGCGTGATCATCGCCCGGCATTGTAATCATTTGTTCGAACGTCAGGCCAAGTTTTTCGATGAGACCGATCGACGGCGCGTTCGCCGGAGAAACAATTGCCGTCAGGATACCTATTCCGAGCGCGTTACGCGCGTAGTCGACGACAGCTGCGGCGGCCTCACCCGCATAACCTTTACCGCAAGAATCCGGTAGCACGCCGAAACCGATGTCCGGGTCCTCAAGGTTCTCGCGTTTGAACAATCCACAAATGCCAATCATGGTGCCATCGGACTTCAATGACATGCAGTAAGGACCGTAGCCATAGTCCTCAAAAAGCTTCTGCGCGCCATCTTCTATCGCGTCCCGGGCCTGCTCAGCGGTACGAATTCCGCGATCCGATACATTGCGGATAAACGCAGGATCATTCCAGATCGCCAACATCAGCTCTGTATCGTCAACGGTCACAGGCCGGAGGCGCAATCGTTCGGTCTCCATTAGCCACTGCGCGTTGGAATTTCGGTCTGTTGGCATTGCTACTCCTGGTCCAGATATTCCCACGTTTCTGCACCGTCGAAATTCCTGACTCTGATGTTCGCGATCTCGCTAGCCGAGCACATCCGAAAATTGACAGCCATTTTGGCTGACTTATCGGAATCGAGCCCGATCCAGTGTGTCGTGCAACCACACGTCTGGCAGGAATGCATCGCCAGTGTCTTGTCGCCGTGAATATAGGCAATCGTCGCGCCCTCTGCCGCTCGCAACGAAATTTCGCTCACCTTTGCGTACGCCCAAAGTGGGTTATAGCGTCGGCAAACCGAACAATTACAAGAAGTTAACCAATCCGGCCGTTTTGGAAAAGTAAAGCTGACCGCGCCGCAATGACAGGTCCCCTCTATCACTCCTGATCTCCCTCAATCCAGGTCAATAGAGGCTCGATCCAGACCGCTCGCGGCAAATAGAATGCGCCGTGTCCCTTACCCGTCGACAACTTGATCTCATGAAAAGAACTGATCTCGCTATTTCGCTGCAGCAACTTTTTGCAAGACCCTGCCAGCGTATCTGAATCTTCGAAGATAGAGAGAACGTTCCCGTTTACCGTCAACTCTGGAATCGATGTTATCCAGCCACCGCACGCCGCCAGAAAAACGAAATTGAACTCCGGGTTCTTGAGCAGACTGGACACGTAAATGGCTATAGCCCCACCCTTGGAAAATCCGACGACGGTGATATTGCCGGCAGGTTCACCGGATGCGATGAGATCTTCGATTTGCTCGACGACCTTCTGTGCGTACTCCACAACGTTCGTGTCGGCAGGTCGCACCTCCGAAATGACTGTTGCGCCGTTTGCCCGCAACGCCTCGATCGTTCCGAGATAGTCGTAAAGCCCGAATCGCTCGTGCACAGGCTGCACGCCTTCAACTTCGATTATTCGGCCGTGCAGGTAGACGATCGTCTCGGCAAAGGCGAGATCGCCAACAAACAGCGAGCATAGGATGATGAGGGATTTTTTCATCCAGTACGGACCTCAGCCAAGCTTGCGGATTCCTATCGCATTGCGAATCTGCTGCATATACGGCACGGCGATTTCTCGCGCTCTTGCCGCACCGTTTTGAAGTTCCGCTTCCACAATTGAAGGCTCAGCTATCAATCGGTCGTATTCATCTCGCGCGGGCCCAATGTGATCATTGATGTATTCGAACAACTGCTGCTTCATCGCACCCCACGCGATACCCTCGGCATACTGCTTTTCGACGGCCGCAGTTTCCTCCGGCGTCGCAAACGCCTTGTAGATATCGTACAGCGTGTTGCCTTCGATATCTTTCGGTTCGCCCGGCTCCAGACTGTTCGTTTTGATCTTCATAATCAGTTTGCGAAATTGTTTCTCAGGCGTAAACAACGGGATTGTGTTGTTATAGCTCTTCGACATCTTGCGACCGTCGAGTCCTGCGAGTACCGCCGTATGGTCATCGATAACCGGATCCGGCAGCACAAGTACATCACCATAGTGATGATTGAATCGCTGCGCGATATCCCGCGCCATCTCAACATGCTGCTTCTGATCTCGACCCACCGGCACTTTGGTGGCTTTGAACATCAGGATGTCCGCCGCCATCAGGATCGGGTAACTGTACAAGGCCATGGTGATGCCCTTATCCGGATCCTTGTTATCACCCTCGACGTTAGCCTGAACCGCCGCTTTGTAAGAATGAGCGCGGTTCATAAGGCCCTTCGCCGTCATGCTGGTGAGAATCCAGGTTAGCTCGGGAATTTCCAGAATATCCGACTGCCTGTAGAACACAGAATTCTGCGTATCCATTCCAAGCGCCAGCCACGCCGCTGCGATTTCCAGCGTTGATTGGCTGATCTTGTCAGGGTCTCCGTTCTTGGCCAGCGCGTGATAGTCGGCCAGAAAATAGTAGTTCTTCTTATCCGGGTCCTTGCTCGCAGCGATACTCGGGCGAATCGCGCCGACATAGTTTCCAATGTGCGGCGTACCCGTCGTCGTGATGCCCGTGAGATAGATTTCTTGCGTCATTCTAGTGGTCCTTCAAGGCGATAATTGCGGGTTCAGCGCTGCTGTGGGTTTTCGCAGCAAGGCGCAGTGCGTAGTGAATGGCGAGTCCTTTACAAGCGCTGAAACGCAGCAGCGGAAGCCCACAGCAGAGCCCTTCGGGTTGGCTTGTCAGCGCCC
>JAJFKQ010000253.1 GCA_021773155.1 Woeseiaceae bacterium
GCAAGATAGCGTTCAAGGCGCGCAACGTTGAAATCGCGGTTTGCTGACGTAACGATGAATAGTGTGTCTACATTGGCGGCAATAGCCTGAATATCGCCCGCTGTACCTGCGGCCCGTCGCTGAAACAATGCGAACGGCTGCAGACGCGCCGTAATCTGAGATTGCTCTGCATCAATCAACACCCAGTCCCCAACGGTCAATCCCAGAGTCGCGCTGGTTCCGTGCAAATCAATTGACGTATGACCAGTTTCACCGGCAATTTCGACGCGCCCGCGATGCACGCTCATTACGCGCGCTGGTGTATCAGCCCTGTCCGGGTCGACCTGCGACTGGAAATGCTGTCGCCAACCCAGCGTTGTTAACGAAACCTTGGTATTCATGAGATACACTGGATATCACGATACGTGTCTGTGGGGAAGGTCATGAGCGTTGCTCTTGTTACCGGCGCGAGCTCCGGCATCGGTGCCGCGACCGCAATCGCTTTCGCCGAGGCCGGTTGGGAAGTCATGGCGGCTGGGCGTGATGAAGGCCGACTGGAAGAAGTCGCGGATGTTTCCGACAGCATCGCGATCTGGACCGGCGACCTGACCGAGTCCGATGACTGCGATGAACTGATTGCCGATACCATTGACGAGTATGGAAGTCTCGATTGCCTCGTCAACAGTGCTGGAGTCATTATTCGCGCCAATGTCGCCGACACCAGCGACGAGGACTGGCGTTATACCATGGGCATCAATGTCGACGCCCCTTTCTACTTGAGCCGAGCCGCACTACCGCACTTGCTACAGTCCACCGGCAGCATCATCAATATTGCATCTGATTGGGGGCTTAAAGGTGGCGATCGTGCCGCGGCCTACTGCGCCAGCAAAGGCGCCATCATTCAACTCACGAGGGCGATGGCGATCGACTACGCACGAGATGGGTTGCGCGTGAATGCCGTGTGTCCGGGTGACATCGATACGCCAATGCTGACCAACGAGGCAGACGACAAGGATATTGATCTTGACGAGTTCCTGGCACAAGCGGCCGAGGAAAGTCCCAACGGCCGCATCGGTACGCCCGAGGAAGTCGCGTCACTGATCCTTTTCCTGGCCAGTGACGCAGCAACGCACATCACCGGCACCACCATCCCGATCGACGGCGGTGGGTCGGCGTAACGCCTCAGACTCCGGAGAAATCGACATCCGCGAAGACCAGCGATGGCGACAGCGTGGACGAGTACGGATAAATGTCATTGCCAACCATTTCCAGGCGACTGAACAAGTCCCGTAAATTACCCGTCACGTTCATCTCGCCCACCGGGCGACCAATCTGACCGTTCTCTATCATATGACCACGTATGCCCAGTGAGAAGTCACCGGTTGTCCTGTCGGCGTTTCCACCGAGCCAGGACGTCACGTAAACACCATCGCCAACATCGACCAACAACCCGGCGAGTGATTGTTCACCCGTACCAAGCCTTCGATTCGACGGCGAGCCTGTCGTGGGCCTCAACCCTGCTTTTCGACCGTAGTAAGTGTCAACATACAGATTCTTGATCACGCCGGCTTCGACGATAGGAATAGCCCGCGCCGATATGCCTTCGTTATCGTAATGACGTGACGAGAAACCACGTTTAATTAAAGGATCATCGACAATCGTCAGTGTGTCACTGAACGCTTTTTCGCCAACCAGCCCTCCCCAATAGGACTGTCCCTGCTGAACGCTTCGTGCGTTGGCAGGAGACAGCAGCCTGCCGATCAACGACCCAGCCACTCGCGAATCCACGACCATCGTCGTCTTGGCCGTCGGGCCTTTCTCCGAATTCAAGCGCGACAGCACTCGATTGAGCGCAGTGCTCGCGACGATTGTGGCTTCTGGCAAACTGGCAACATGGGGGTTGCCGACGTAGAAGCCGTCTTCCGCTCGCTTATCGCCCTTGTCCATCATGGTGATGCTCGATCCGTACCAGCAGTAGGTGGATTGCTGAGTACCGGAAAAGCCGTTGCTACTGACTGAAGCTGACAAACTGCTACCGTCGTAGACACCTGCAGTCGCGGAAATAACTTTCTCATTATCCCTGGCGACAGTATCGAGTTCTTCACACCAGGCAAGCCGTTGGTCGCGCGTGATCTCTGCAACGGCAGGGTCCACGAGGTCCAGATCAATGTCGGGTCTGTTCTGAAACAGCTCTTCCGGCGTGATTTTCCGGAAATCATCAGGCTCCAGCGCTTTGGTAATCGCAACCGCTTCAGCGACAAAACTCTTAAGCCTTTCAGTATTCAAGTCGGTGGTCTGGTGGCTCGAGTAACGACCTGCTGCAAACACCTGTATGCCGAGACCCTGCGATGTCGTGTCCTTTACTTTCTCGAGAGCACCATCACGATACTCGAAGGTGACATCGCGGCTTTGTCTGATCGATGCCGCGACTTCATCAGCGCCGGCAGCTTTGGCGAGTTCAACGGCTTTGAGCGCCTGGTTTGTAAGATCAACTGACATTTTCGCCTCCTACAGTCATCTTGGAGACAAGAACAGTTGGGATACCCTGTGACACCGGCACGCTCTGCCCATTCTTGCCGCAAGTCCAGCCACCCGTATCCAGCCTGGCATCGTTTGCAACCATCGTGATTCGTTTCAGCGACTCCGGTCCATTGCCGATGATATTGACATCCTTGATAGGCGCGGTGATCTTGCCACCCTCGACCATCCATCCGTTCTTGACGTAGAACGTATAGTCGCCAGCTCCAATCTGTACCTGACCGTTGGTGTAGGTTTCACAAATAATGCCGTGGTCGACTGCGGCAATGATCTCGTCCTTCGTGTGCGGACCGTCTTCCATGAACGTACAACTCATACGCGGCATCGGTGCATATTGATAGGACTGGCGACGACCCGATCCCGTCGGCTTGAGGTCGTATTGTTTCGCGCTGATTTTATCGTGGAGATAGGATTTCAGTATGCCGTTCTCGACCATTACGGTTCGGCCGGCCTTGTTGCCCTCGTCGTCGTAATTCAGAGCGCCGCGTTCGTGCGGGATATCTGCCTGATCAACGACCGTTACGAATGGCTCGGCAACCTTCTTGCCCATCATGTCGGAATAAATACTGGTGCCCTTGCGGTTAAAGTCGGCTTCCATTCCGTGACCAATCGCCTCATGCAGCAAAATACCGCTCGCACCTGCTGCCAAAATGACGGGCATCTCGCCTGCCGGCGGGCGTTTTGCCTCGAACTGGATCATCGTACGATCGACAGCTTCATCGACCATCTTTAACAGCCGCTCCTCTGAGAACCAGGAAAACTCTTCGCGTGCGGCAATATTCGAATAGCCGGACTGGGTTTCGTCGCCCTTCTTCGCGGTAATGACAACCGTCACACGAGCCATGGGACGGTGATCAGTGACGAGCTTACCGTCCAGTGTCGCAATCATGACGCGTTCATCACCATCACCCCAATACACAGCAACTTTCTCGATCGCGGGGTCCTTCGACTTCGCGTGCTGCTCGATAAACTTCATGACTGGCAGTTTCTGATCGACGCCGACATCAGCCCACGGCACAGTCGTTGTGTACAAATTGCCCGTCTCCAGCGGATTGAACGACTGCGGAGCAACGATTTGACTACCGGATGCTATTGCAGATGCGGTTTGTGCTGCGGCGAGCATTGATTGCAGGGTCAGGTCTTCCGTAAACGCATAGCCCGTCTGATCACCGATAACTACGCGTAAGCCCACACCTTGCTGAATTCCGGAATTCGCACTGCTGACGATGCCATCCTCGAGAGTCAGAGAATTATTTCGCGTATGCTGAAAGTACAGGTCAGCATTGTCCGCGCCTCGCGATGTCAGTTCCGACATCACTCGTGCGACCACTGCCTGATCGACACCGAACCAATCCATGAACGGATTCTCGGGCGTCGCGGATGCGATTGCTGTCGCGGTCTGTATCCCACAACCGGATAAAAAGCCCGGCATCGTAACAATCGCGCTGCCAGCAGCGACGGAACCGAGAAAATCTCTGCGTTTAATGGTCATAATTATCCCCTGAATTGACCCTTTTTAGATGCAACAAGGGCCTGAAACGTTGCAAACCTATGCGCGCCTTGCGAGTGCTAATCCTATTCCTGCAGTAGTCAGAAAAACACCGGTGATTTTGTTTCGCAAACGCGAATATCGAGTGAGTAATTTGCGGGCTGAACTGGCGAACAATGCCCACGTCAGGTCACCAAGAAAAATAACGCCGAGAAAAACGGCGCCAACCAGCGCAAACTGATTCGCCGAGCCACCGTCGACGAACTGTGGCAGAAAGGCCGCATTGAATAACAAAGTCTTTGGATTGATAGCCGCCAGCATGCAGCCGCGCAAGAACATCACCGGCGCTGCCGTAATCTTTTCAAGGCCTGTTGCCGGTTCGCGCCAGGTCCGAATGCCAAGCCAGATCAGATAAACCACACCTGTCCAGCGTATCCAGGTCAATGCGCCGGCGGCGAGTTCGACTAACGTCGCCATGCCGACGACGACGAATCCTAGTTGCAAAGCTATACCAGCCGTTGTGCCGAGGACCGTCATCACACCCATGCGAAAGCCATGCTGCAGGCTGTTCGCAACGATTAGCGCAACGTTCGGTCCCGGAATCATCACCAGAGCGGTCGTCGCGATGACAAGTGAGGCCAATTCAGCCAAAAAAACCTCCTCCTGGAGTCTAAATCCCTGCCAGGCCGAAAAAGAAACCAGCGACAATCATAATGATCGGGCCAACGATCTTCCAAAGTACGCCAAGCACCATGAGCGCAATGATAATCATTAGTCCATAAGGCTCGATCTGGTCAAAGCTGGCCGCCGTCCTTGGCGACAGGAAGCCACTTAATACGCGACCACCATCCAGCGGCGGGATCGGCAGCATGTTGAAAACGGCCAGAATGACGTTAAAAAAGACGCCGAAATACGCCATATACAGTAATAATTCCGCTGTCCCCGCACCGCGACTCATGTTGCTGGCAATAGCCAGCACGAGTGTCCAGATTGCAGCCATCGCAATATTTGATGCTGGTCCCGCTGCGGCGACGATAGCCATATCCCGACGTGGTTTTCGAAAGTTTCGAGCTGCGACGGGCACCGGTTTCGCCCAGCCAAAAAGAAACAAGGGCCCGCCGGAAACCTTGGCCATCGCAAGCAGTGCCAGTGGCACCAGCACTGTGCCTATTGGATCGATATGCTTCAGAGGGTTCAGCGTCAGCCGTCCGAGCATCTCCGCAGTTCGGTCACCAAAGAAGCGTGCCGCGTAGCCGTGAGATGCCTCGTGTACGGTAATCGCGAATAACGCGGGAATAGCATAGATAACAATCGACTGAAATATTGACAGATTCTGCATACAACTCTTCTACAAACTTGATCAATGCAACCTTAGCATTACTGAATTCCGGCGTCGCGATGTCGACCTCACCAGCCGCCGCCTCCGCCACCACCGCCTCCGCCACCGGAGGAGCCACCACCGCCGCCACCCGACGACGAACCCGGTGCCGTGACCGAAGAACTGACAGCAGAATTCAGACCGCTTGAAAGTCCATTCGTTGCTTTCGACAGGTTCGATGAATTCCACTTGCCGTCGTACCAGCTTGGACTGTAGGACTTGCCACCGGGTTCCCGAATTGAAGCCAGCAGACTGGCGAATCGTTCGGACCACTGTTGATCAACACCCAGCGCCAATGCGAAAGGAAGATAAGTCTCGAAGAGTGCCGGCGTTTTTGCTGGTGGATTGCGAAGATTGAGTTCCTCTTTCTCGGCAATTTCAAGGTAATCCTTGAAGCCGAGCATTTCATCGAGCAGTTTTCTGCCGCGCATCGTCGGTCGCTTCATAATGATGGCGAAGAAAATCATGGTAAGGAACATAAGGGCGATCGTAGCAACAACCAGAAACGTCGGCCCGTTACCCGTTTTCAGCGCAAGAACCGTGGCCACCAGAACAATCACGATCGCCGGAATATTCAGAGCACCGTTGGTACGAAAATATTTCTGGTTGTAGTCGGCCGCAAGCGATTTCTTATGCTCACTGCGAGCCTTGCCGAGTAATTCGTGATTGAATTGCTTCAGCGTTACAACATCGTCCTCTTTGAACAACGCGGCGTACAGCTCTTTCTCACCGGCCGCAAGACTCGGACGGAGCGGCCCGGACTCCAGCTTCCTGACGGAATGCGTACCCCCCTTCTTCTTGATTTCCAGATAACCTTTGACGGCGAGGTTAACGATAGCGGCCGTCATCACCTTATCGTCGTAGTACATCTGTCGGATGTAGCGCAGTGACGCCGGAGAAAAGTCCTTCGGTGGGTCGTATCGAGTAATGACGACACCTTCGTCGGGATCCTTGCCGTGGCTACGCCAGACCGGGATGTAATAGGCAAACAAAAGTAGCAAGCCAATGACGGCTATCAGCAGGTTGCGATTGTCGCTGAGTAACCAGCCAATGCGTTGCATTGGTGTGGGCTCGACAACCAGGCCTTTTGGCCAGCCAACAACAATTGTTATGCCGTGCGCAGCCGGTAGTGGATTGTCAGCACTGAAGTGAACCGCCCCCGCCTCATCCATGTAACGGCTGTATTCCTGCGCCTTGGATCCGAGTCGGCCTGTATACCCCTCGACCATAATTGAGTCACGAGGCGCATCAAATTCCAGCGTTACGGTCACACTCGCTTTGTCGATCGGAAATGCCCAGCGATTACCGGTGACGTTCCAGTAGAGCTCATCGTGCTCATCAAAAAACCCGAGCATCCTGTTGGCGCGATACCGGTAAGTGTAGGTATGTATACCTGGCTCGAGCATTCGATTCTTGCCACCGAAATAAATACGAATATCACGTCGGTTTCGTACCGTGTGAAAGGACTCCGGCATTTCGTTACGCGACACCGCGAGTGGCTCAACCGTAATCTCGTAGCTGTTACCCAGACGGTCTTCATACTCCACCGGAAAATCGCGATAGATTCCACGCCGAATCTGATTGCCCTCGGCGCGTACCTGTATCGTCTCCGTTACTTCGATCATGCCGTCGGTGAACACCCGAACGTCGCTGTGGAAATTCAGGATTCGCTCGTCGGAAATTGCTGCTGTTGAAAGTAACAGTGACAGAATTGCGACTAATTTTTTCATTCGATATTCCCCAGATCGACCAGCGGGACATTCGCGGCTTCATCTGAAGTTTTCTGGAAAAATTCTTTTGGCCCGAAATTGAACCAGCCGGCAATGACGGTGCTCGGCACGGTTTCAGTCAAGGTGTTGTAATCGCGAACTGAGCCGTTGTAATAGCGCCGCGCAAACTGCAGGTAGTTCTCGGTTTCGACGAGTTCGTTTTGCAGGTTGAGGAAGTTTTCGCTTGCTTTCAGGTCAGGATAGTTCTCGGCCAGCGCGATAATACGATCCAGGCCGGCGCTCAACTTTTCTTCGAGCTTTCCTTTCGCGCGAACCTCGGCGGTCTGCATCGCTTCGGTACGCAAAACGGTTACGGCTTCGAGCGTCGCTTTTTCGTATTGGGCGTACTGCTTAACTGCGGCTACCAGCCTTGGAACCAGGTCGTGGCGACGCTGCAACTGAACGTCTATGTCACTCCAGGCTGTTTTTACTCTGTTACGACCGCCAATGAGGCGATTGTAAAGCCATGCGCCAAAGAGGAATATCGCAGTTGCCGCAGCGATGGCGGCAACTTCAATCACTCCTCGGAGTTCTCCTGCTCGTCCTTGGTGCCCTCGTCGTCCTCACGAACCTCTTCGGCCTGCTTTCCTTCGGCCAGAGCTTTGTGCTCTTCAATTCGGGCTTTGTGTTCCATTTTTTCCCGGTGTTCGGTCGCTACCTGGGTTCGTTCAGCCATGTTATCTGCGGGCTTGTCGGCAAAGACACTGGTGGACAGCAGGCTTGCGCTTATAATCAACAACAGTTGTGACGCTCTGAGTATATTCATGGTCTCTTCCTATTCGCTGAAATATCGAACCAGTTTAGCAGAATTGACGCGAAGCATGCTCGCAAGGCACGTATTGATTAGTACCAGAAAGTGAAAAAGATCTGGAATATATCGGCGTCGAGCTTGTACAGCGGTTCATCACCAATGGGTGCGAGTGCAGTCAGGTCAGAAAAATTATCATAGTCGACGTGCAGCAGGTCGACTGAGGCCGTTACTTTCGCCTTCTTGATAAAACCCCAATCATTGCCATCGTCATTCAGAAGTTCGTACGCTGCTTTCAACTTGAAGGTGTAACTTTGTAGCGCGCTAAGTTCTTTATCGCGACCGCGAAAGTTAGTCGCCTCCGAACGCGAAAACAGGTCACTGTAAAAATGTGCGCCGGTTTGTGTGTGGTATCTGAACTTGCCGGTGAACGTAAAGTCACCCCACGGGTGAATGTAAGTCAGCGCTGCTGTATGACCTTCGATATCCCAGGTGTCGATGAAGTAGCGATACTCGCCTTCGATCGCTGCGCGGTATGGCAGGTAATAGCGGGCACGAAGTCCCAGCGCGTTACTGGTGCGTGTGTTCGGATACAACTCGGGCTCGAAGCTGTAGCCCAGAGCGCTACCGAGGTCCGTGTAGCGTACGGAACGATACGGGTTATTGAGGTAACCCTCGTCAGTGATCGTTTCGAAATTCAATGTCGAGATCAGGTTCTTGGTCAGAACCTGTGTAAGGCCGATACTGTAAATCTGTTTGTCGAGATTGCGCTCGAACGAGGGATCATCAGAGCGCCGCACAAGATCGTCGCCCAGGGCATAGCCCAGAGTCAGCGTCGTGAGATCCCCGAACATATCCTGGCTTACGGAAAAGCTAACCGTCTCGGCATCGTAGTCGGACTCTTCACTACTAACGTAGTTGACGCGCATGGTCGTATTGCCACGCAGGTAATCCATGCCCAGTGACCATTGCTTACGTTCTTCGGTATAAGGGCTCGCTGTGGTGATGACATCAATTGATGCCGAGCTGACCATATCGACGTAGTAGTTACCGACGACGGAAACACTCTTGCCTATTTTTTTTCGTACCAGGATGGATGGCCCATCAATTTCGACACCACCACCGTCGTAGAGGTGATACAGAACGTCGGCGCGGTCTTCTGGCAAAACTCCCGCAACCACAGTGCCAGTCATCGCCAGCAGCAGTGCAGTCAGGGATAGTCGTCGTAATATCATCGCCGAATCTTCTTGAATCTAGTTACAGCCGCAGCCGCCGCCGGCGGCGCCTTCGCCACCGCGTGCGCCTTCTCGGGCTTCGTAGACGTGCTGAATATAAGATGTCGACACAGCGTCACCTTCCAACGCCATAATCGGGTCGGCAAGCTTGTCACGCTCGTAGGGCTTCACCCAGGGCTCAATCGGCCCGCAAGCGGAGAGGCCCATCAGCACCAGCAGTGCTAACAAAACACGTCCTGTCGATCGCTTGTTCATAATCATTTCCATACTTTAACGACGCTTCCGAAGCCGGACTGTGACCG
Source organism: Woeseiaceae bacterium (assembly GCA_021773155.1). Taxonomy (GTDB): domain Bacteria; phylum Pseudomonadota; class Gammaproteobacteria; order Steroidobacterales; family Woeseiaceae; genus UBA1847. Next base: position 9,439 of record JAJFKQ010000253.1, read on the forward strand.
CCGCCTCAGAAGAACACCGTGAGGCCAAGATGGCCTTCAAGATTGTGAGCTGTCTTCTCTTCGCCGAGCAGATCGATGTCAAACAGATGATCCCGGAAATCGAGGTGCAAAGCGACAGAGTCAGTCAACAGGAATCGGTAGCCAGCACCTACGTTAACAGTAAACCGGTCATCGCCAGCAAAGTCCGTCGAGCCAAGACCGGCGATCAGGTATAAGTTTGTGTTATATGCATGTCCCTCTCCGAGGAACACCTCCCCGGGGAGAATGTTGTAACCGAGATTCAGGTTGTAATACGTCATCGTGCGTTGGCTATCGGTGATGAGCCGCGCACCGCCCGACAAAACCTCAAAGCTCGTCAGGCCACCGTCCGACTGGCCAACCGTACCCTCAACGAAGAAACCTTCCGTAATGTGGTAAGCAAGACGTACGCCGTAGGAGATGTTTGAACCAAAGTCTTCGATACCCATGACGCCGACGTAGCCGCCCACTTCGAAGTCCTCACGGTCTATCGCCGGCTCTTTAATTTCCCGACGCTCAACCTGAGGATCAATCACTTGTCCAGGCGGTTCAGCAGAAGGAGGCGGCGCCTCTTCCCGGCCGAAACCAAAAAGATTTTTTGTTGCAGCACAGCCCGACAGGCCAACAATGGCAACAATTAGAAAAAGAACGCGAAACCGACTTTCCATTCTTCTACTTCCTCATTTTCATCACGGCTCGTGAAAACCACGTAGCTCTTGTATTCAGCTCGCAACAGGAATCGTCGCGTTGCATAAACCCGGGCACCGACGCCGACATGTCCGATCTGATCGGTGCGGTCCTCGCCCTGGATAATCGTTGATTTTGGGCTCGTGTGTATAACACCAGCGCCAAGCGTAAAAAACGGTGACACACGCCATTCTGGAAACGCCTCGTGAACAATATTGACGCTGCCCGTCCAGCCATTCGAAAAGTTGCCCAGAATCTGCGAACCCCATAGCTCAACAGAGACATTGGGATTGAGTGAGTATCCGCCATAAAGCGACACGATGTTAGCGCCACCGAAATCACCGGCGAGCACACCCAATTCCCATTTCGAATTGGTGAAGTCTTCCAGGTTGGCCTTGTCAAAACTGACGGGGTTGCCGTCAGGCTGGAGAGTCAGTTCCATTTGCGCCCGGTCAACCCAGCCTTCCTTGCCCTTGTCCGTACGCACGAGATACCACTCAGTGCGCTGCATGATGACTTCGACGTTTTCGCCGCGATCAACAACGTGAAATATTGGATAGCCGCGACCCGGTCCCGTGCGCATTTCCAGGTACGGGGCAGCAACGGTTACAGAGCGATATTCATCAGCAGCGCGAACCGGCGCTGTCAGAAAAATCTGCAGCACGATCGCAACCACACATAGGAGCCGAAGGCCTCTAGTTAGCTGGGGCGTCGAAGGGATTGTTGTAATACTGGGCTCCGACATCCAACCATTCCGCGATGAGACGTTGTTCCGCTTTGGACAAAATATCGCCGTGAATCGCATAGCTGGGATTGTTTGGATTGTTGAATCGGTCAAAGAAATCGCTCGAAGCCCTTGCGCCGGCAATTGAGGCAGGTGATGCGTACGGTATGTTCTCCAGGATGTCGTTTCCGTTCGCATCCTGACCGATAACCCGGGTCGCATCCACTACCATGCCATTGTCTAATATCTGAAGGTTATCAGTAACTAACAGCTCGCGATAGGCGATCTCGTGATCGGGCTCATCCGCCGATGGCCCGGTCTGCAATTCCAGCTGCCCGGCCGGGACTCGCGGAGCGTTGGCATTCTGCGGATCATTTGGTGTGTGGCATTGCAGGCAATTGTTGCTCACCTGTACACCATTGCCATCAAGGAGCGGTACTTCCGGCGTCGCCGGATCGCTGTCATCGTCGAACGTGACCAGTCGCGGTGCGTTCCATAGCGGATGGATAATCGACACATAGTTGATGATACTGCGGCAGTTCCACTCCCAGTCTTGCCAGCAGGCGGCCGACGTCGGCGCACCCGTCGTAAGTTCCAGATAGCGATAGTCGATATCGACGTTGTTTGCAGCGACCACCGGATCCGCCGTCCATACGTCTCGATAAATCACGTCCATTGATGGTTCGATCGACGAACAGTCTGTCGCACACGTAATACGCGCTCGCACCTCCGCCATCGTTTCGCCGACCTCGCCGACGAACCACTGCGGATCCGTATTCGGGAATGGCGCGCCCGCCGTCGTAGCACCGGCATAGGCACTATCGAACGCATCGATACGACCGTGCGATACGCCACTGTTCGCATCATGGCAGCCATTGCATTTCAGCTCCTGGCCAGCCGCTACCGAAATCCAGTTCCGGTGGCGCTGCGCGATGCGCATGGCATTTTCGTCAACAATAGTAATCATCAACGCAGCATTTGCCGGAACCTTGGTGATAACGGAACCGTCCGGCTCGATCATCGTGTAGCCGACGATTTCTTTCATACCAAAGGCTGTCGTAATACCGAACGCTGTATTGTCGATATCGCGGATATCATCATTGGGCTGCGACACGGCCTTTTCGATGCGCAGGAATCGCGCCGGGCGATTCGCCGCCGGTGTTTGCAACGGATCGGCCAGTACAGCGGGATCGATTCCCGGCAGGAATGCGCCGTCAACTTCATAAACGTTGCGAATATTCAGCAAAGCTTCGCCATTGTCAGCAAGCGTCGCATCCAATGGATAGTCGTTCAGACCGTCAAGTACCACTGGCGGTGTCGGACGTGGATCGGCGGACACCACTTCCGTGAACATGATTCCTTCTTCACCGGCAACAATCGGCAGCTGTGTGTCATCGCGCGGGTCGTAGATCCAAATTCCATACAGCGGCGGTGCAACCAGAAAGTCACCAACGACAGGTGTTGGCGGATTGGCATCATTCGGGTCAATCACCAGCACGTTCGCGAGATTTTCAGGCGTGCAGGCGACTATTCGTTCATCAATCGTACTCGGGTCGCCGTCGTCCGGCAGAATTTCAACCAGGCGACACTGGCTCCAGCTGACCATCAATCGGCTGGTGCCGTCCTGGATCGGGTAGACCGAGAAGTAGCGACCGCCTGGTGATGGCTCACCTGGCACGGTCGATACGCTATTGATCGTGGCGTCTTCCTGTGCCGGTCCAGTAAGTACACCGATGTTATCTTTCGTCGGCTGTGTGTTTTCGAGGTATTGCGGCGTATCGATAAGGATTAACTCACCGCCGCCTTCCGTATTCGTGAACGGACGCGCTAAAACCATGACGCGACCGTCTTCAACCTGACGCGGTTGCATGAACTGAATCGTTTCGCCGTTAGCGCCAGTGTCGTGACTCTGTTGGCCGTACAGCAGTTCCTGGTTGGAGCCATCGGGGTTCATACGATACAAGTTGATCGCGTCATTCGGCCCATTGTGATCCCACCGGCTATAAACAATCTGGCCATTGTCGAGTACTGATGGATCCATGTCATGACTCTGGTTAAACGTGACTTGTTTCAGCCCGCTACCATCATCATTCATTACATGTATGTTGAACGTAAATTCGTTATCGTCTTCATTCTGCGCGGGGAAACCGCCCTTGCCCTCATCGAGCAGCAACGCCTGTGACTGCGTCTGGCGCGTCGACGAAAATATGATACGTCCGTCCGGCAGGTATTTCGGCATGATGTCGTGGCCGATCTCTGCCGTGAGTGGCGACAAAATTACGCGGGTGAGCTCATCCGTAGCAAATGTGTATTGCCAGATATTCCAGGTAGCAACCTGGTCTTCCACGGCGACGCCCGCTTCGAATGGCATACGCATCGCGAACAACAAACGGCTGCCGTCGTAGTCGATCTCAACATCGCGAACTGCCGCGAGCCCCATCGAGACACGCTCAGTAATATTGACTGGCAACGCACTGACCGAGGCACGATCACGAAAAAAAAGGTCAGCGCCGAATTCGAACGTAATTTGCTCACGCAGATCCTGCTGCTGGAAAACTCCGTTGTCATCTGTCGGCAGCGGAGACTTTATATAGGCGATCGGAAAATCGATCACCACAGGATCGGGGTCCTGTCCCGTGCCGATCTGCACACCGTCACCCTTGCTGCACGCAGCGATCAAAACACTCACCATCGACAACGCGACCATCCTGGTCAGTTTTCCGGCAGTTCCGTTTTCAGTTTGTTGCGATAGCCTGTTCATAGCTCTCACCTTGGGCATCGTGGCAGGTTACGCTGCAATGCAGCCGACTTACCGTTAACGCGTTCACAGTGTCTAATTATAAGAGACGCGATTGCACCGATGTAATGTCTCAAAAGTACGACACCGGGCAACAAAGCAGTCCACCCGGCACGGGAACCTTTTTGGGCAACGAATCGTGTCATTGACGGACCCCTCCCGGAAACCGCTTTAAGTTTATCTTATTCGCGGTTGTTGTCTGGAGGCGTCACTTCCTGCCCGCCCTGTCTGCCTTCAGCGACAGTTGCGCAGCTCTTCACAATCAGTAGCTTATGCGAACTGGTCACAATGCTTGTTCGCGACTGCCGACAATCACTTGACATATCTTCATTTCGATTTGTGCCTACTGTCAGCCCATAACCTATTGTTTTATATATTTTTTATCAAGTATTCTCGGTCCCGATCCGAGACTGGCACAGCACTTGCTTTAATGATTGCAGACCTCTTGATCGCAGCGCAGACCGAAGAACAGGCAATTCAAGGACTGTGCGTGCTTTCACGGCGGTACCGCCCGAAGATTGGCAAGATTTGACGACCAGGCTCGACGAATAACAACAGTCGATTGATGACTTAAGAGCAGAAACGATATGAATAACAGGATATGGACAAAACACATGGATGACGTTTTCAAAATCTTGTCTCGTGTAGCTTTAGCAGGACTGCTTACAGCGGTTCTTGCGATGCCGGCGAATGCGGGGGACCGCGAACAGGCCCGGCGAATTCACGATCGTCTTGCGGGCGTTCCGCCGAGCGATACTATTCTGGCGCAAATGGAAGCGGTGATGGCCGGTGGTACCGATCCACTTTGCCCGTCCGGCGTTAGCGGGCCGACGTGTGCCGCATACATCGCAATGGAAGACACGAATTTCTACAACGTAACATTGAAGAACTTCGCTGCTTCCTGGACCAATCGCGACCGGTCGGTATTTGTACCTCTTAATGATTACATCGCGACGGTTATCGGCCTGATTCGCGACGACCAGCCATTTAACGAGTTGTTTTCTCGCGATATCACGTACGTCGGTCGTAACGGTGTCGTTCCTGCCGCACCCGCTGCAAATAACAATGATCATTACGCACAACTTGAGGCGAACAACATCAATTTGCGTGATGAGCTGGAGCCGACGCAGCAGTCTGCTGTCAACAATATTCCTACAGGTGCGACGGCTGGCGTGTTGACTTCGCGTGCCGCATCGGAAGCATTTTTTATCGCCGGCACGAACCGTGCGATGTTCCGTTTCACGATGATCAACCATTTCTGCGCCGATATGGAACAGCTGCATGATCCGGCGCTGCCGCCTGACCGTATTCGTCAGGACGTGAGCCGCAGTCCGGGTGGCGACAGCCGCCTGTTTCTGAATAACTGCGTCGGCTGCCACACGGGCATGGACCCGATGGCGCAGGCTTTCGCGTATTACAACTACGACGAGGCCTCAGGTGCGCTGCAATACACGGCCGGCAATGTGCAGCCCAAGTACTTCAATAACGACCTGAACTTCCCGCCGGGATACAGGACGCCCGATGACCACTGGGATAATTACTGGCGCGAAGGCCAGAACTCTTATCTCGGCTTTGACGACTCGCTGCCCGGCTCCGGAGACGGGGCACAATCGCTGGGTGCAGAACTTGGCAACAGCCAGGCATTTGCCGCTTGCCAGGTTAAGAAAGCATTTCGCGCGGTATGTCTGCGTGAACCGGACCTGCCTGATAACGGCACGGTTGATCAGATTATTGCTACGTTCCGTGGTACCGGCTATCGGATGAAACAAGTTTTCGCCGATACCGCTGTTTACTGCATGGGCCAGTAGGGAGACATGATAATGACTAAAGCAATCGGAATTGCTACCCGTGCTGTGACGAACCGTGCCCGGACGATTAAGTCACTGCGTGTATGCGTTGCACCAATCGTCGTCGCACTCGGGCTCTCGGCTTGTGGCGGCGGCGCCGCGACGACGGATAACCCTGTTTCGCAGGCACCCGGCAGCGGCAATAACTCAGCGTACACCGGACCAGCAGCGCGCGATGCGGATGTCCTGAAATTTCAGCAGGAATTCTGGGCTAATACGAAAACCACCGACCGCTGTGGCAACTGCCATAACGAAACGGTCGGTCAGCTGCCCATGTTTGTTCGCAACGATGACGTAAACATGGCGTATGACGCCGCTGTTACGGTTGTCGATCAAGGACAGCCGTCAACATCTCGTGTCGTTGAAAAAGTCAGCTCCAAGACCGAAAGACACAATTGCTGGGTCGAAGATCCGGGTGTGTGTGGAACGATCATGACTACGTGGATCGAAAACTGGGTGGGACCCACTGCTGGTGGTGGGCGTCAGATCGTTCTCACGCCGCCTCCGTCTCAGGACCCGGCGGATAGCAAGAACTTTCCTATCACGACAACAGCGTTTGAGCAGTTCATCTACACGCCGATACTGGCGCAGTACTGCCAGGGTTGTCACAGCTCGGAGTCTGCGACGGCACAGCAACCCTACTTCGCTGATCCGGATATTGACGTCGCCTACGAAGCGGCCAAGTCAAAGATCAATCTGGATTCGCCGATCAACTCACGATTTGTCATCAAAGTGAGCCCGAACCCTGCGATTTCCGGCGAATCGCATAACTGCTGGAACAATGACTGCCCGACAGCCGAAGCAGAGATGCTCGCGGCCATCACAGCATTTGCTAACGGCATTCAGGCGACCGTCGTTGATCCGGCACTCGTAACAAGTAAGGCGATACGACTCATCGACGGCACACTCGCTGCAGGTGGCAACCGTTATGAAGACGCCCAGATCGCGCTTTGGGAGTTCCAGACCGGCAGTGGCCTCACGGCCTTCGACACCAGCGGTGTTGATCCTGCGATCGACCTGAACTTCTCAGGTGACGTCAGCTGGTTTGGCGGTTGGGGAATCACGATCGGTACCGACGCGGCACAAGGCCCGGGTAAGGCCCAGGGTTCTACGACCTCCAGTAAGAAGCTGCATGACGTGCTGCAGGAATCCGGAGAGTTCTCGATCGAGGCGTGGATTGTTCCTGCCAACGTAACTCAGGAAATGGCGCAAATCGTCAGCTACTCAGCCGGCCCTCAGTCGCGTAACTTTGCGTTACAGCAAACGCTTTATGACTACGACTTCCTGCTGCGCACCAACGCGGTTGACGCCAATGGCGATCCTTTGGTGCAGCTCGACGGCAACCCGGCACATTCAACGCCTGCAATGGACGAGGTATTGCAAGCCACGTTGCAGCACGTTGTCGCCACTTACGACCCGATCAACGGCCGCAGCATTTACGTCAACGGTGTTCTTGAATCCACAACGGATCCGACGCCCGGTGGCACGTTGATAGACTGGCAGGACAATTTCGCTGTCATTCTGGGCAACGAAGCCTCCAGTGACGGTTTGTGGGAGGGCACATTCCGCCTCGCCGCAGTTCATCGCCGTGCGCTGACACAGGAACAAATCGCGCAGAACTACGACGCTGGCGTCGGTGAGCGCTTTTACATGCTGTTCGATATTTCGGAACGTATTGGCGCACCGATAGACACGTCATTTGTATTGTTCGAGGCACAACAGTTCGACTCGTTTGCCTATTTGTTCGACAAGCCTCACTTCATCACGCTGGACGGCTCAACACCGGACGGAATTGCAATCGAGGGACTGCATCTTGCGATGAACGGTCAGGAAGTTGCCGTAGGCCAGTCTTACGCCAATATGGCGGAAACCACGGACTCTACGTTGAATCAGGAACTCGGGCAGCCGTTGTCCGTTCTCGGTGCAGTCATTCCGCTTGAAAAAGGTCCCGGAGACGATCAGTTCTTCCTGACTTTCGACAACATCAACGGTGCCATCTACAACCGTCCTGATGCTCCAATGCTGGTAGTCAGTCCAATCGATCTGCCTGATGCAGCGAAAATCGGGATTCGCACGTTCGACGAAATCGATGCGACCTATGCTTCCATTCTTGGCGTTGACCGACTGATGGTGTACACAAACGACGTCAATGATGCGGCCGCCCACGTGGACGAAACCTATCAGGAACTGAGGCAATCGCTTCCGGCTATTGAGGATATCAACAGCTTCCTGTCGTCGAACCAGGTCGCTATCGCACAGCTTGCGATTCAATACTGTGACGCGGCAATTGGCACCAACGCTAATCCGAACCCGAATGCAGAAAACGTTGTCTGGACGTCATTCAGCTTCGATCAGGCAGCGGTGACGGCGTTTAGTGTCGGCAATCGCAACAATTTTGTGGATCCCTTGATCGAACGCGCCGTCGGCCAGATCTCCGGCGCAACACAGCTGCTGTCGCAGCCAACATACGCGATTGTTTATGACGAGGTAGCTGCATTCACTGCGGCTGCCGGTCGTCCCGACAATCTTATTGACAGACTGCTTGTAGGCCAAAGTGACACGCGAGCGATTGCCAAGGGTGTTTGCGCCTCCGTACTCGGTAGTGCAGCCACGCTGGTTCAGTAGAAGACAGGACTTAAAGGAACTTAAGAAGATGACTAAGAGACGAAATGCACGGCACTGGGATGCGCCGCAGCTTCATGGAGATCATCCGCGCCCTGTCACGCGACGCCAGTTCGTGGCACAAGGCTTCATGACGGGTGCTGCTTACACGGTTGGCGGTGGTGCGCTTAGCCTGCTGTCTGCGAATGCGATGGCAGCTCTGTCACCAGACATCGATGATCTGCGCCTGAACACCTGCCAAATCACGGATGGTGCAGGAAAAATTCCGTTCATCTGTATTGACCTCGCAGGTGGTGCGAATATTTCGGGGTCCAACGTTCTCGTAGGCCAGTCGGGCGGTCAAAGCGACTTCCTGAGCACAGCTGGTTACGAAAAAATGGGTCTGCCAGGTGACATGGTACCTGGCCTGACCGACACAAACGGCAATCCGTTTGCGAACTTCGATCTGGGCCTCGGGTTCCACTTTGACAGCGCATTCCGCCGCGGCATCATGGCAAGCCTGACGCCTGGAACTGAGGCGAATATCAACGGTGCGGTAATTCCCGCACGTTCCGATAACGACACCGGCAACAATCCGCATAACCCAATGGCCGGTATCGCTCTGGCGGGTTCCAAGGGATCCATATTGACGCTAGCTGGATCTGAGAACACCGAATCGGGTGGCAATTCCATGGCCCCTGCGATGTTGTACAACCCGGAGCTGCGACCCACAAAGGTCGACCGCCCAAGCGACGTCGTCAACCTGGTTGACACGGGAGATCTCGTCGGCATTCTTTCGAAAGCAGATGCCACGGCAGTTATGGAGTCTATCTATCGCCTGTCTGACCAGAAAATGGGCCGGGTCGACACCCTGGTCGCTGAAGACGCAGCCATAAAGAAATCCGTACGATGTGGTTACGTGAAAGCTGCGCATATCGCCGAAGAGTTCGGTGGCGTGCCGATCGATCCACTTCTCGATACCAACATCGTTGCCGATGATAATTCCGCGATTTTCACAACCGCCGAGTTTACAGACGGCAGCCGCAGCGCTCGCGAATTCCAGAAAACAGCTTCCGTCATGAAGCTCGTCATGAACGGCTTCGCTGGTGCCGGCTGTATCGAGATGGGTGGCTACGATTACCACGGTGGTGCACGCGCTGAGGGCGAGGTCAAAGACTTCCGTGCCGGCCGCTGTATGGGCGCAGTACTCGAATACGCTGCGCGACTGGTCAAACCCGTCATGATGTACGTATTCAGCGACGGCTCGTTGTCATCGAACGGCACCATTGATAATTCGACCGAGGGTCGTGGCAAAGGTGAATGGACGAGTGACAACTCGTCAACCGCCGCGTCATTCTTCCTTGTCTATAATCCGACTCGAAGACCAATATTGCTGGGAGGTACGCCCGAGGAACAGGCTGTTCACCAGCAAATCGGTGCGATGGATGCGGGTGGCTCAGTGATGCGTGCGGCAACGCCGATGGCCAATAACGTCAATTTGCTCGTTAACTCGGTCATATTGAACTACATGGCGCTGCACGGTGATCAAGGCAACTTCGGCAATCTATTGTCCCCGGGCTGGAACCACGGCCTCGGCGGAGCCACTCAGTTGGATGCATTGACCGCATTCTCCCCGATCGTCAGTGGAACTATCGCCAATCCCGTATAACAAGTAATCGTTAAACGCGAGAACACGGCCAGTCGCCCCCTTACGACTGGCCGTTTTTGTTGCATAATCCGATTCCATGACCAACGTAACGCATCTCCTCGCCTGCCCGCGCTGTGACAAGACGCCGCTGGATTCGTCTGACGACGCATTGCATTGCAAAGCCTGCAAAGTCGACTTTCCGATGCTGGAAGGTATGCCCTGGATGTTCGCCGAACCGCAGGCGGCGCTTGGTGAATGGCGTGGCAGACTGCAGTTTTCGCTGCAGCAGCTGAGCCACGAAATTAGCAGTCTTGAAAAAGAGCTGCAGGCCAGGGATCTGAGCGCCCTGGCGAAAAGTCGTGTCGAACGCTACAAGAAAGCTGTCGAATCGCATCGGCGCTCTTTGCAGAAACTACTGCAGCCCATCGAGATGCAATCTCTGCAAGGCAACTATGAAAGTTACCTTGCGCTACGAACGAGGATGCCGTCCGATCAGGGCTTGAACACCTACTATCCCAACATCCACCGCGACTGGTCGTGGGGTGAAGAAGAAAACAAGGCGTCATTAAAGCAGGTCCGGGCGATGCTTCATGACCACGCCGAACTTGGCAATATACTGGTGCTCGGGTCAGGCGCCGGTCGCCTGGCGTACGACATTCATACAAAACTCAATTGCACGTCGACTGTGGCTATGGATTTCAATCCGTTGCTTATGCTCGTTGCCAAAGCAGTGACATCGGGAAAAACCCTCAGCCTTTATGAATTTCCGATCGCCCCACTCGCGCTCGATGATGACGCTGTACTCAGAAAACTAACCGCGCCCGAAATTGCCGGCGAAAATTTTCATCTGGTTCTTGGTGACGCATTGCGAGCACCGTTCCCGGACGCGTCTTTCGATACTGTCGTGACGCCGTGGTTCATCGATATTATCAGCGAGGATTTGCCAGCGCTCTCAGCACGTATCAACAATCTTTTGAAAGATAACGGTCGCTGGGTGAACTTCGGCTCGCTGGCTTTCGCGAATCCCGAGCGTGCGCGCTGCTATAGCCCGGAGGAAACCAAGGCGATCGTTGCCGAAAACGGCTTCTCCGATCCCTACGTGTCACAGGCAACGATTCCTTACATGAATTCACCGGCAAGCCGGCACGGTCGTCAGGAGCGTGTATTTTCATTTTCGGCGTACAAGGAACGCAACGCGAAAAAGCCGGAGCGATACGTGGCATTACCTGACTGGATAGTCACCGGCAAAGATCCCGTACCACTGACTCCGTCATTCCGGCAGCAAACCATGACGACACAAATATATTCTTTCATCATGTCACTCATCGACGGTAAACGATCGATCAAAGACATGGCGGTTGTGCTGGAAAATCAAAAACTCATGACGAAGGAAGAGGCAGAACCTGCCATTCGCTCATTTATGACAAAGATGTACGACGACTCGAAGAAACAGTCGGGGTTCTAAAAGCGAGATTGAATGTAGGCACCCATCTTGTCGATGGCCTTACGCGACTCCGGCATCTTGCGCGTGAACACCTGGAACACGTGCCACATCTCGGGCCAGATCTCGAGCTCAACGTCTATCCCAGCCGCGATGCATTGGTCCGCAATTCTCTCCGAGTCGCTCAACAGAATCTCATCATCGCCAACCTGAATAAACATGGGCGGCAAACCTTCGATGTCTGCGAAAACCGGTGAGACAAGCGGAAATCGACGCTGGTGTGGCTCGCAGTAGTAATCAGCGATGAACGACAAATCCCTGGGATGAAACCACGGATCCTGTGCTGCCCGGGTTCTTATGGACTCCCCGCTGCCAGTGACATCGAGAAACGGAGACAACAGTACCGCTGCCGCGGGCAAAGGGTCGCCTGCATCTCGCAAAGCCAGCATCGTCGCAACTGTGAGCCCACCTCCCGCCGAGTCACCCGCGAAAATGATGTCTTCTGCCTTAATGCCCATTTCGAGCAATGATCGATAAATCGCGACTGCATCGTCGATAGCGGCCGGAAACTTGTGCTCGGGCGCCAGGCGGTATTCCGGAAGCAAAGCCCGAATACGGCCAGCCCGGGCGATATGGCTGACCAACTGGCGATGCATGTCGCAACCGCCGATAACATAGCCACCACCGTGTAAATACAGAAGCAGCTTGCCGTCCATATGATATTTAGGCGTCAGCCATTCGGCGTACAGACCGTTAATCTCATCCGGTTCTACACGCACACGAAATGCTGTGATCATCAGTTTGGTGAGCCAACGCCACAGCCCGCGGATCTTGTCGAAGTTGGCATTGGCGACGTCGATACGCTGCACGAATGCACTCGATACAGAACGAATAATTTTGGCGCGAATACTGCTCATTTAAGTTTATGATGGCACAGTGATTGAAAATTGAGAGTACACCACTAATGAAATCGCTGCGCACGCCCGATACACGTTTTGAAAACCTGCCCGGTTACGACTTCGAACCCAACTACGTTGAAGTCGATGGTTTACGCATGCATTACGTTGATGAAGGCGCAGCCGATGGCGCTGTCGTTCTGTTACTGCACGGCGAGCCCAGCTGGTCGTATCTCTATCGCCACATGATTCCGCCGCTTCGCGATGCTGGTTTTCGCGTCGTAGCACCCGACCTGATCGGCTTTGGAAAATCCGATAAGCCGAGTCAGAAAAGTGACTACACCTACGCGGGTCACGTCGCCTGGATGCAGCAATTTCTTGAGGCACTCAACTTGAATGACATCACGCTTTTCTGTCAGGACTGGGGCTCGCTGATTGGCCTCAGAATCGCTGCAGAAAACGAACAGCGATTCGCACGTATCGCGCTCGGCAATGGCGGACTACCGACGGGCGATCAGAAGCTGCCGACAGCATTCAAGATTTGGCAAAATTTCGCACGTTTTAGTCCGTGGTTCCCGATCGGCAAGCTTATCCAGAAAGGGACTGTTACAGAATTGTCAGACGCGGAAGTCGCTGCCTATGACGCGCCATTCCCGTCGGCGAAGTTTAAGGCCGGAGCGCGGGCCTTTCCATTACTGGTTCCATCGACACCGAACGACCCCGCTACGGTCGCGAATCGAATTGCCTGGGATGTATTCAAGAATTGGGAAAAACCGTTCTTGACGACCTTCAGCAACCGGGATCCGATCACTCGTGGTGGACAGAAGGTTTGGCAGGAGACTGTTCCGGGCGCAAAGAAGCTCGAACACGTAAAGATCAGGAACGCGGGTCACTTCCTGCAGGAAGATAAAGGACCGGAGCTCGCCGAAGTCCTGATTCGGTTTATTCGGGACTACCGCTCGAGGTATTGAAGCTTGTCTTTCACGTCACGCCATTCGTCGGCGTCATCCGGTGGATCTTTCATCTCGGTGATCACCGGCCAGTCTTGTGACAATTCTTCGTTGAGCTTGAGGTAGTGCTCCTGCCCCGCGGGCAATTCGTCTTCGGAGTAAATAGCTTCTACCGGGCACTCGGGCTCGCACAAAGTACAGTCGATGCACTCGTCAGGATCGATCACGAGAAAGTTCGGGCCTTCGTGGAAGCAGTCTACGGGGCAAACCTCGACACAATCGGTCAATTTGCACTTAATACAGGCTTCTGTAACAACGAATGTCATGCTGGGAACCTCAATTTCCGGAGCGCGTACGCTATGCGAAGTCGTGTCGCTAATCAAGCTGTGATTTAACACATAGACCCGCGACTTGTCGATTGCGTTAAACTCACGAGCACGCGCCTGATCTGGCATTGACTCAATCTCAAAAAGAATATAATTAGTGAATAAAAACAAGGATGTAGAATCGATCGTCGTGCGCCTCGCGGGCGATTCCGGCGACGGCATACAACTGATGGGATCACAATTTGCGGTCTCTACGGCCCTGTCGGGCGTCGATTTTGCGACGTTTCCCGATTATCCGGCCGAAATCAGGGCACCTGTCGGCACCACGTTTGGCGTTTCTGCCTACCAGATCAATCTCGGCGGTGGCCCGATAACAACGCCGGGTGATGCACCTGATGTGCTGGTCGCGTTCAACCCGGCCGCGCTGAAGGTTAGCTTGTCGTTGCTAAAAAGGGGCGCACTCGTCATTCTCAATAATGACGGGTTCACGCCGCGCAATCTGGCCAAAGCTGGTTACGACAGCGACCCGCGAGAGGGTGACGTGCTTACCGATTTTCAGGTTATCACCGCCGACATCACACACCTCAACCTGGAAGCCGTCAAAGAATTCGGTCTCAGCAAGAGCGAAGGTGGGCGCTGCAAGAACTTCTGGGCACTCGGCGCATTGCTGTGGATGTTTGGTCGCGATCTTCAGTCGGTTGAAACCTGGATCAAGCGCCGCCTCGCGGAACACCCCACTCTCCGTGATGCCAACATCACTGCATTGCACGCTGGGCATGCGTACGGGGAGACGGCAGAGCTCGCTGCAGCTTTGCCACAAATACATCTGCCCGAAATAAAACTGGAATCGGGAGAATACCGCAGCATCACGGGCGCTGAAGCATTGGCGTTGGGTATTGCCGCGGCGGGTGAGCTTGCCGACAAGCCGATCATGTTTTGTTCCTACCCGATTACACCCGCCTCACCTTTGTTGCATCGACTCTCACGCCTCTGCGAAATGGGCGTCGGGACGTTTCAGGCAGAAGACGAAATTGCCGCGATCTGTGCCGCGATCGGTGCATCCTACGGAGGCATGATTGGCGTGACCTCAAGTTCTGGTCCCGGCATAGCGTTGAAGACCGAGGCGATGGGACTGGCGGTGAATGCCGAACTGCCGCTGGTCATTGTGAACTGGCAACGCGGTGGTCCATCGACAGGGTTGCCGACCAAGACCGAACAATCGGATCTTTACCAGGCCGTTTACGGGCGCAATGGTGATACACCGATACCGGTTCTCGCAGCATCGACAGCAGGTGACTGTTTTGAAATGGCGATCGAAGCGGTACGCATTGCCTTAAGACACATGACACCTGTCATTTTGCTGGCTGACGGTTATCTTTCGAATGCCGCCGAGCCCTGGAAGATTCCTGATGTCTCCGCTTTGCGCCCCATTAAGCACCAGCCAGTTCCGGATTCCGATGAAAGCCCGGAATGCCGGGCGTTCACTCGCGACGCAGATAGTCTAGGCCGACCCTGGGTTACACCGGGTATGCCGGAGCTGATGCACCGCATCGGCGGTCTTGAGAAGGATGTCGCTACCGGGCACATCTCTTATGACCCGGCGAATCACCAGGCAATGACTGACCTTCGCGCGGCGAAAGTCGAGTTGGTCGCGAACTTCATTCCGGACCAGCAAATGGAGCTCGGCGACGATAGTGGCGATCTGGTTATTGTTGGCTGGGGATCGACCTACGGGCCTATCTACCAGGCGGCTCGAGCTACCGGAACCAGTTTCATCCACTTGCGACACTTGCATCCGTTTCCGAAAAACCTCGGCGCTTTGCTGGGACGATTCGACAAGGTTCTGGTTCCGGAAATGAACACCGGGCAACTAGCGACACTGCTGCGCGACAAACTTTGCCTGGATCCGATTTCATTCCCGAAGGTCAGTGGTCAACCGTTCCTGATCAGTGAGCTTGTTGAAAAAATTGCGGCAGTGAAGAAGGGGCAAGCGTCATGACTGAAAAATTGACGGCCAAAGATTTCGCGACCTCACAGGAAGTTCGCTGGTGTCCGGGTTGCGGCGACTACGCGGTCCTGAAATCGGTGACCAAGGCACTCGCTGACGTCGGCGCCAGTCGGGAAAACACGGCTTTTGTTTCTGGTATCGGTTGTGCCGCGCGCTTCCCCTATTACGTTGAGACGTATGGATTCCATACGATTCACGGCCGCGCGCCTGCTATAGCAACAGGCTTGAAGCTTGCGAATCCAGAACTTGATGTCTGGGTGGTAACGGGGGACGGCGATGGATTATCGATTGGCGGCAACCATTTAATGCACGCTCTGCGGCGTAACATTGGCCTCAAGATATTGTTATTCAACAATGAGATTTACGGTCTCACAAAGGGGCAATACTCGCCAACCTCGCGCATCGGCACGACCTCTCCATCGAGCCCGCGAGGCTCTGTTGATGCGCCGATTTCGCCCGGACAGTTCGCGCTCGGCGCAGGTGCAAAGTTCTATGCACGTGGTGTGGATACGGACAAGGTGGGCATGAGTCACGTCCTGCAACAGGCTCATGCGTTCGAAGGCACATCTCTGATCGAGATTTTCCAGAACTGCATAGTCTATAACGAGGACGTCTTTGCAAGTTTCACAGACCGCAAGCATGCAGCGAACAATCAACTGCATCTAAAACACGGCGAACCGATGTTGTTTGGTGAGAACAGCGACAAAGGTATTTATCTGAATCGCGATACGCTGGAACTGGAAGTTGTTGACGCGACTGCGTCGCCCGAAAAGGTTCTTGTTCATGACGAAGCTAGCGCAACCATTGCACGTTTGTTAATCGACCTGCACTTGCCAGTCGCGCTGGGCGTTATCTACCGGCAGCCGACAGTCAGTTACGAAGCGGCCTTCTACGCACATCATCCGTCGCGCATGCAGCGCACAAAGAGCATCGGTGATTTCATCAAGGGGCCGAGCAGCTGGCATGTCGACTGATACTGAACACCCCGACGACAGCACGGCTAAGATATTCAGCCCGAAAGTGCGTTCCCGGAATAACTTTTCAACACGTTAAACAATCCCTCCGCGGAGGGATTATTGACCGGCGCGGAAAATTCGCCAATATCATCATCGATCATGTCCCGCGTCTGATAACCGCAACTTGGGACAGCCCTTCCATCCGTCCGTTTGAAAAACCAGCGATCCTGAAAATCACGTTCAAGACGAAACCCGCCTTCGTGGACCAAGCGATGATGGCGTGAGCAAAGCAACATCAGGTTATCGAGACTCGTATCACCGCCGGCCGACCAGTGTTTGATGTGATGAGCATCGACAAAGCGTTTGTGATGGCAGCCAGGAAAAGAGCAGCCTTTATCTCTTGCTCGCAATGCCCGTTTGATAGCTGTGGGAACGGTGCGAGTCTTACGACCCACACTCAATGGCTCGCCGTCTTCATTCTCGACGATGACAACAGCATCACCGTCACAGCATAATCGTTTCACAGACTCGATCGGCAAGCTCGACCGTCCATCGCCCTCAGTAAGTGCCGAACGATCAACGTGCACTGTGACCTGGTAGTTGTCGGCGGTAACCAACGCATCCGCTTGCTGCACGGACCAGCTTTCATCCACTGCGGATTTAACCGGTCCTCGCAACATCTAAACTCTAAGTTCAGAGAAGAGGATGTTGCAAATGAGTTATCCAACGAGGATTTACTACACAGACGCGCAGAAGAAAGAGATGTGGGATCGCTGGCAAAAAGGTGAATCTATGAACGCCATAGGTCGTCTTTTTGATCGGAGTCATTCATCCATCCAAGGCATATTGTCAAAGATGGGCGGACTGCCGCCAGCGCCAAGAAGGCGGTCGAGATTGTCGCTGACGTTGGCAGAACGCGAAGAGATATCACGCGGTGTTGTTGCCGGTCACTCGCTGCGTTTGATTGCAGCGTCACTTGGTCGTGCTCCCTCAACCATCAGTCGCGAGATTAACCGCAACGGTGGCTGTCGAGATTACAGGGCGAGCGAAGCGAATCTGGCAGCCTGGGATCGGGCGCACCGGCCCAAGCGATGTAAACTAGCGGAGAACCGTGCGCTAGCCCGTATTGTGGCGAAGAAACTCAGGAAGCTGTGGTCACCGGAACAGATCGCCGGCTGGTTGAAACGCACGTATCCGGACGATGAGAACTTCCAAGTGTCATACGAGACCATCTATCGCAGCCTCTTCATACAAGCACGAGGTGCCTTGAAAAAGGAGCTTTTACAGCACCTTAGGCGAAGGCGGGCAACGCGTCGCTCGCGTCACCATACGCAGAAGACAGATAATCACGGCAGGATCCTCGACACAGTCTCGATCAGTGAACGGCCCGCGTCTGCTGAAGATCGAGCGGTACCCAGTCATTGGGAAGGCGATCTTATCTCCGGGTCCGGTAACACGTATATCGCGACGCTGGTTGAACGTCACACACGCTACGTGATGCTCGCTAAAGTTGACAGCAAGAAGACCGAGACCGTGATCAACGCACTCATCAAGCAGGCGCACAAGTTACCGCAGGAACTTTACAAGTCACTCACCTGGGATCGCGGTAAAGAGATGGCCGATCACAAGCGCTTCAGTTTGGCGACCGACATTGATGTCTACTTTTGTGATCCGCAAAGTCCTTGGCAACGTGGTTCAAATGAAAACACTAATGGACTGCTCAGGCAGTACTTCCCGAAGGGAACCGACTTGTCGGTTCACTCTCAAGCAAAACTCAATGCCGTGGCAAGACAACTAAACGAACGACCAAGAAAGACGCTAGACTATGAAACACCAGCCGAACGTTTTGACCAATGTGTTGCGACGATCCATTGAATCCGCAATGAGAGCTGACGTTCATTATTCGAGATTCCCCGCCCTCAACCGTCAAACACAAGACTACCCCAAAGTGTCCTTTCTAAGGGTAACTCCGAATTGCGCATACTGAAAATCGGGCGCATAGATTCGGGTATGAGATACACGCAGATACGAAATGTGCTTGATGAGGCCCGTGATTTCCACGGTCAGCTCGCGGAGTACTATGGCCAGCTCTCCGATAACGCTACGCAACAGCGGGTCGGGTTGCTACTCGACCACATGAGCAGTCATGAGAGAAACCTGCAACAAGGATTGGCGGCATACGAGGACGACGCGGCGCGGCAGGTAATGGATACCTGGGTGGACCTCAGTCGCCATGAGGAGATTCTCACGAAGTTCGTGCAAACGCCCATTGCCGCAGATACGAGCGTGAACGGTGTTACACGGGCGGCCATGGACGTGGACCGTTGCCTGCTGCGCTTTTATCGCGATGTTGCCGAGAGCGCAGAGTCCGAGACGGTACGAGAGGTATTCAGTAACCTTATTGATATGGAGGAAGCTGAGCTTCGCAATCTTGCGTTCGGCGCTTTGCAGGCGACGGATATTTGAATGGACGGTTTCATTCTCTCAAACCCCGGTCCAATTACCGTTGTCTCGAACCGCAGCACCGTCGTGCTGTAGCTTCAACAAATGCGCCAACAACGAGCGCTCCGCCCACCCATAGAGTTTCTTGTCCACATCCTTGTAGACATGAGGTACGAGCTCCATCGAGGTCAGCCCGGGGTTCTCCCTCAGCGCCGCGACAACCTTCGCCTCACGCTCCAACCGATGATCAATAATCCAGTCGATAGCTCGATCCGGGTCGTGAACAAGCTCGCCATGCCCCGGCACCAGCGCCGCAGGTCGCAACGCTTTGACTTTGGAAAGCGATTCCAGATAGTGCTTCATGTTTCCATCCGGCGGATCGATAACCACCGTCGAGCCATCAATAACGTGGTCACCTGTAAACACCCAGTTCAGCTCAGCGTGCCGCAAGCAAATATGGTTCGAGGCATGTCCGGGTGTATGAATGACTTCAAGTTCCGCACCATCAACTGACAGTCGATCACCGTCTTCCAGCACGCGGTCTAGCGCGAACGTCATGTCCTGATGGTGACCCTCAGGTGGTGGCCTGCCAAGTAACTCAGCACCAGTCACCCTTGCGAGCTCAAGCGCCGCTGGCGAGTGGTCTGGATGCGTATGCGTGACCAGCACCCACCGTATGGGTGCGCCCGCAATCTCCTGAATGATCTGCAGGTGACTATCAATCACCGGACCCGGATCAAGTACAGCGACTTCCTCGATGCCGAACAGATACGTGTTCGTGCCCGGTCCCGTCATCATTGATGGATTCGGAGCGACCAGTCGACGCACGCCCGGTGCGAGCTGCGTGAATGCCGGCATGTCTGGACCGAAAGTCGTCATGAGCCCGTGCCTGGGTAATCCTTCTCACCGGGCAGCACAATGACTCGTTTACCGTTGCGCTCTATCGTGAGCGGCACCATGGTAGTGACGCCCCACTCGACGCACGACCTTGCCCATTCGACCAGCTTGTCCATTGTTTTGTGCCGTGCAACGCTCTCCAGTGTTTTGATCGTCGGGTAATGCAGCTTCACTTCTCCGCGTCGACCGGCCGCCAGCATGTCGGTCGCGGTTGCCCAGCACGATTCGGTCAGCTCACCACCGCAATGCGCTGCGTCCTGCCCTTCGGGCAGCGTTGTCAGGAAAAACCGCGTCGAATATCGTTTCGGCATTATTGGCGGCGTTATCCAGTGGCTAATGTAGTGCAAATTACTGCAGTCCAATGCCAGTTTTCTCTGTGTCACGAACTCCGCCCAGTTTAATGATCCATCGTTCAGCGCGTCCCGCACCGACGCGAGGTCTTCATCAAGGCTAGAGAGGTTGGCAAGCAGCACGCCCGCCTCCTCGAATAACTCGCGAACGGCAGCACTATAATAGTCGAGTCCATTGTCATCGATGCCCAGACGCGAGTTCGCCTCCGTGCTCGTAAGCCCGTGGCAAGACTCGTGCACCTCAGAATCTTCCGGATCCACAACGCCACCCGGAAACGCGTACGCCGAGCCGAAAGATGATTGTTCGTGGCGACGCACCATAAAAATTTCTGGGGCGCCAGCACCTGCCCTGGCAACAATCACCGTCGATGACGGTCTGATCAGCTCGGATTCAGCCAAGGTCGGCATTCTCGGGGTCACCAGTTTCGATATGTGCTTTCAAACGCGCAAGTGCTTCGCCGATCACAAAATCTACTGGCTCAGCAATGGTGTCGAGACCTTCCGGACGATAACCACCGACGGCATACGTAAATTTAACGTTCGTACCCGCTTCAGCCTCGTCGAACTCCCAGGTCATGTTGCCGTTGACCCCCATCAGGCCAAGTGGTCCGAGCCCACCGGTGAGTCGAATAACAATGCCCGGATTGACCATCGTGACAGTCAGATGCACAACACCGGCACCTGCCCCAAAGCTTTCACAAAAACACCCCTGCGCGACCGGCGTGATGCTGAGACGACTGGCATCTCCCGATACCGTGTGATCAGAACTCCACCATATTCCGATGTCTTCGACCGCCGCTTTCCATACATCCTCGCGGCTCGCGTCGATAATAACTTCATTGACGGTTGTAAACCCGCCCTTCTCAGCGTCGGTAACTTCGGCGAAGACGCTGCCCGTGCATAGGGCAAATACAAACAAACTGGTTCGAAACAATATATTCATCAGCGCTCCTGTCATGACGGCCTAGCTTACCGCAAATTTGAATAACGCCACGGTGTCCCTATATAGGAATATCTGTATTGTAGGCTGGACCATGAACGAAGACCTGCGCGTTGTTTTTGAAAGTCGAAACCGGCAAAGCTGTGCTGATCGAGCGCTGGTGCTCATGGCTTGTCAGATTCCGCATCAACTGATCGACGATGGCGGCTCCTGCGCGATTGTTGTTCCGGCTCCCTATTCGGCACAAGCGTCCAACCAACTGCAGCTGTACGAAGAAGAGAATCCGCCAGTGCACGCCAAACCTGTGCAACGCATCGAGTATCAGGACGCCGTGCCCGGACTGGTTGGCTATGTACTGGTTATCTGTATGGTCGCGGGAATGGCCGGCTATTCTTTTTTTCAATCGAACTGGTTCGTCGCTGGCCGCGTCGACGGTGAACTCATCCGCAATGGTGAGGTTTGGCGACTCTTTACCGCGCTGACACTGCACTCCGGCGTCAAGCATTTGCTGGGTAACATTGTCTTTGGCGTGTTCTTCGGCTTGTTCGCCGGGCGCTTGCTTGGCTCAGGTGTGGCGTGGCTCGCCATTGTCCTGGCCGCTGCCTCCGGCAATGCCTTGAATACGTTGTTGCTGGATCCAGCCCACCGCGCCATCGGCGCATCGACAGCGGTGTTTGCGGCTCTTGGGATTGTCGCCGGATACGTCTGGTCCGGCAATTTGATGTCCCAGAGCCAGAACCGCTGGTCGAATCGATACGGCCCCATTGTCGGCGGTCTCGCACTGCTCATGTACACCGGGACCGGCGGTGAGAACACCGATATCGGTGCGCATTTTTTCGGTTTTGTCTGTGGATTTGGCGCTGGCCTCATCCTCACTCGCCTCGGTACCCTTCCGAAAGATTCGCTGACACAGCTTAAGGCCGGCGCAATTGCGTTCGGATTGATCTTTGGCAGCTGGATTATTGCACTGGCTGCCTGATATCTCCGCTCAATCATGTAAAATTTAGCCATGGGGATATTAGTAAGCTACAGCGGCTAACATGAAAAACGTTCTGCTGTTCCTGATCATCTTGTTCGTCGTGGCTGCCACCATTCTTTGGGTTAGACACGGTGGGGGCAACTCGTATCCGGATCTTACGGATGCGCCGCAACTCGGCGGCGATGTACTTGAGGAAGTGTTGGCCTATCCGGAACCCATTGGCAACGTTGCGGTAAGCAGCGATGGCCGCGTCTTTTTTACAGTGCACCCGGAATCGAGGCCGCGCGGCAACAAGTTACTCGAATTCGTAAACGGTGCGTCGGTACCCTTTCCTTCGCTGCGCCTTCAGAAAGAACTTTTCGATACGCCACTTGGTGTCGCGATTGATCGCTTTGATCGCTTATGGGTAATTGACCATGGCAATCACGGTACGCGTTCGGCGCGCATCGTAGCAATCGATCTCAGCAACGGTGAAGTGATCCGGAAGCAGAATCTTGATGCTTCGATTGCGCCGGCCGGATCGATATTGCAGGACCTTCAGATCAGCGCGGATGGCCGCACCATTATCATCGCCGACGCCAGTTTCTGGCGAAAGAAACCGGCACTCATTGTTTACGATGTGGAGTCCGGTAACGCACGACGTGTGCTCGAAGGACATCCATCAGTGGCCGCCGAGAACTACATGATCAGGACCCGCGACCAGGACATGGAGTTCCTCGGAGGGATGGTTGCACTTCGTGGCGGCGTAGACGGTATTGCACTCGGGACAGAGTGGCTCCACTACGGCGCACTGAATGGTTCGGGTTTGTACCGTATTCGGCTCAAGGACCTTCGCAACGAAAAAATGCCCATGCCGCAGCTCGCAAGACTGGTTGAGCGGTACAGCGATAAACCGCTGAGCGACGGTTTAAGCACCGATACCGCTGGCGGCGTTTACATCACTGACGTGGAGCATAGCGCGATCTTCAGGGTTGGTGCCGATGGTCGCTTGTCTACTTTGATCCGATCACCAAGAATACGCTGGCCGGATGCGTTGTCATTCGGGCCGGATGGATATCTTTACGTGGCAGACAGTGCACTGCCGGAGCTTATTTTGAAATCAACTGAACACATTCAAGCCAATGGGCCGTACCGGATATTCCGGTTTCAGCCGGGCTTTGAAGGTGTTCCCGGGCAATAGACAAGGACCAATATCGTGAACGAAGAAACCACAGCAGAAATCGCATCCTTTGACTGGACGACAATCCCCGCGCTTTTGCAGGACAAAGGCGTGGATCTGGGGATCGACTTCGGCATCAAAGTCGCAACCGCTCTCGCCGTCTTTCTGATCGGTAAGTTTCTGGTCAGACTGGTCGTCAGTGCTATCAGCAAAGTCATGCAAAAGCAGGCTGTCGACAAGACGCTGGAGACGTTTATCTGCAACCTGGTGCGAATATCACTAATGGTCGTTGTTGTCATTGCGGCTATCGGCGCACTGGGCATCCAAACAACATCGTTCATTGCAATCTTTGGTGCCGCTGGTCTGGCTGTCGGCCTGGCTCTGCAGGGCTCGCTGTCGAACTTCGCGTCGGGTGTTTTAATTGTTCTGTTCCGCCCCTACCGTGTCGGCGACTTCATTGAGGCTGCTGGTATCGCAGGAAGTGTTGAGCAGGTTCAGATTCTGACAACCATCCTGAAGACCGGTGACAACAAGCAGATCATTGTCCCGAACAGTCAGATCATGGACAGCATCATCACCAACTACTCTGCAAACGACACGCGACGCGTTGACATGGTGGTAGGCGTTAGTTACGACGATGACCTCGACAAGGTTCGCAAGACGATCGAAGATCTCATCGCTGCTGAGGACAGAATTCTGGCCGAACCCGCGCCAACGATCGCCGTCTCGGCGCTCGCGGACAGCAGCGTCAATTTTGTAGTGCGCCCGTGGGTTAATTCAGCGGACTATTGGGGCGTCATGTTTGATATGACGGAAGCTATCAAGAAGCGCTTTGACGCCGAAGGCATCTCCTTCCCATTCCCGCAGCAGGATGTGCACTTGTACAAGCAAGACTCGGACTGATTAGTCAGTTACGTCAGGCTCGATAAAGCACCACTTTAAATTCGGCACGCGCGCTTTGAGCTCACGCTCAAGCGCGTTGATGCTGTCCACTGCCTGATCAATTGACTGCCCCGAACGCATTTTGATCTTGGCCGCCAGCATGGTGTCCGGGCCGAACTGCATGGTGATCGTGTTGAAACAGAATTCGATAGCTTCCTGTTCATCGATGATCGCGTCGATCGCGTCCTGAATATCGGGGTCAGCCGAGCGTCCGACCAATAGCGAGCGAATGCGCCAGGCAACGAACGCAGAAATTATGATGAGAATGACGCCGATGCAGATCGAGCCCATCGCGTCATAGACTGGATTGCCCGTTACTTGTGCGACCACCAGGAAGCCCAGAGCGAGAATCAGCCCCAGCTGGGCACCGATATCTTCACCAAGCACAACGACCAGCTCCGAATTTCGCGTGTGCTTCAGCCACTCTTTGAAGGGCCGATTCCCCCTGACTTTCTTAATCTCGCGTAACGCACCGTACAACGACGATCCTTCCAGCAGGATCGCAAGAACCAGCACAACAATCGCTATCCATATCCGAGACAGTGGTTCCGGATGTTGCAGCTTGTGAATGCCTTCATAGATTGAAAACACTCCGCCCATGCTAAACAGCAGGATCGCGACAACAAAACTCCAGAAATAACTCAGCTTGCCGTATCCCAGTGGATGTTCTTCATCAGCGGGTCGCTGCGATTGCCGGAGCCCAAGATATAAAAGAACCTGATTGCCGGTATCCGCGTATGAGTGAATCGCCTCGGCTAGCATACTGCCCGACCCCGTCAGCCAGGCGGCCCAGGATTTCGCAATTGCGATACCGAAATTAGCGAGAAAAGCGTAAAGAATTGCTCTGGCGGTGGACTCGTGGGTGGATGAAACCATAGGGATACCAAATCACTGTTAATGCACTAAACGCCTATTATGAACAAATCGAAGATGCCGGTCATTCTCATTTTCCAAACCGGGCGTGGCCCGTGCGCTGATATGCTGGCCGCCCGCTTTGAGAGGGCCAGCAAACGATTCTAGCTCGATTTTTGGACGGTCCAGCGGTAATTGCGCTACCTTCAACCGACACCAGTGGGTATAGTGGATCAGGCTCTGGCAGCCGGGAAATTGAGAACTAAAGCGGCATAATTAGGTCCTAGAATAACCGGGACGGCTTAACCAGACGCCGCGATGGTCAATTCAATGCCTGGATACTGATACCTAAAACAGCATGACTAAAAATACGACGTATACCGCATTCGCTTTGCTCCTGTTGATGCCCCTCTTCACCGCCGCCCAGGATGAAGAGTCCGATAACGATGACGTTGTTATTGACCCACTGGAGCAAACTGTACCCGTTGCGGACGAAGACGTATTGCCGGAGCCGACACCAGAGCCGCAACCGCACGAGGTGTCCGAGGAACGGCTGCTTACCGAGTTCGCCCGCTACCGGGTACTGCTGCAGCAAGGCACACTTGATGAGGCGGATATTGCCGCCAAACGCATCGTAGAGATGGCGATCAAAGTGTACGGCCCCCAGTCACGTGAAACGGCCAACGCTTTGAACAATCTCGGCATCGTGCAACACAGCAGTGGCCAATTTGATGCCGCCATTCAAAACTTCACATCCTCTGTCGAAATCATTGAACTCGTTGCGGACAGACTCAACGATGCACTCGTGAATCCACTGAAGGGACTGGGCGCCGCGCAGTTAGGCAATGGACGACCGGATCAGGCAAGAAGAACTTTTACCCGTGCCGCCCACATCACTCAGGTAAACGAAGGTCCGCACAATCTGGGGCAGATCGAGATTCTCGAATCTATCGCGGAGACCTACATCCGTATGGGTGATACAAAATCAGCCCGCAATGTTCTTGACCGTATCCACATCATCAACGTCAAGCATTTCGAGAAAAACCCGCTCGGTCTTTTGCCATCATTGATGAGTCGTGCCGACTGGCAGCACCGTGCAGGTTATTACGCTGAGGAACGCACAACCTACAGACGCGCGATCCGAATCATAGAATCCAGTTCGGGCAAAGACGATCCTTTGCTGGTCGAGCCTCTGCGTCGCTTGGGTCAGTCGTTTTATTTTGTCGATCTTTCGACGCCGACATCGCAACAACAAGGTCTGGCCTCTACGGGCGAATTGTATTTCAAACGCGCGGCGCGTATCGCCGGGAAATCCGAAGACATGCATTGGCGCGAACGCGCGAAAGCGCAGTTGGTACTCGCCGACTACTATGTGTACATCGATTCACAGAACCGTTCGCGCAAGCTATATAAGCAAGTATGGGACCAGCTGTCCGAAGATGAAGAGAAAATCGCTCAGCGCACCGCATGGTTCAAGGACCCGGTTGCTATCCGGGCAGAAGTGTTGCCAGCATTTGCCGGTAACACGTCGCCCGGCAATCCGGCACGTGACGATATCGCGTCCGGAACAATCGTCGTTGACTACACTGTATCTGTACGCGGTCGCGTCAGAGACCTGCGCACAGAGGCGTTTCCAGAAGAATTCACCGACATGCAACGAGTTGTGCATCGCGAGATCCGCCAGCGCACTCATCGACCTCGAGTCGTTGACGGTGTTCCGATCGAGTCCGTAGACATACATTTCGAACACGATTTTTCATACTCAAAAGCTGATCTGGATTCTCTTCGTGCGGCCAAAGCTAAAGCTGATGAAGAAGACAAAGAAATAGGCAGCGACTGATGAATACAGCCATGAATGTTGCCGATAAACACTTCGTCAATGGTAATCCGTTGCAAGGTCCGTTCGCGGAGCATTTGCAGCACGCTGTCTTTGGACTGGGTTGTTTTTGGGGTGCGGAACGCCGTTTCTGGCAAATCGATGGTGTCTTCTCCACAGCCGCTGGCTATGCCGGTGGCCATCTTCCCGACCCGGACTACCAGAGCGTTTGCAGCGGAGAAACCGAACACGCGGAAGTTGTGCTGGTCGTTTTCGACCCCGCGAAAGTTAGCTACCTTGATCTCCTTACGGTCTTTTGGGAAAACCACGATCCAACACAGGGGATGCGACAGGGCAATGACTTAGGCACTCAGTATCGGTCTGTTATTTACACGAACAATGATCTGCAGCTGGAAGCAGCTCGGCAATCGCTGGCCGCATACCAGTCCGAACTGACCGCCGCCAACCTCGGACAAATAACCACGCACATCGCCCCGCTGGACACATTTTACTATGCCGAGGACTACCACCAGCAATACCTCGCGAAAAATCCGGGTGGCTATTGCGGACTCAAAGGCACCGGCGTGACCTGCGTCTGAGAGGTTGTGCTGGCCAAAACCCCCGGTCGCTCTGTAGTATTCAATCGTGGCCGCCAATAAGAAAAAACAACCCAAGCCCCGCAAGCCGAGTCGTAAGCAAGCTGAGGATGCAGTCCGTACGCTGTTGCTCTGGGCCGGTGAAGACACACGTCGTGAAGGGTTAGTCGATACGCCGAAGCGCGTGGCTCGAGCCTATGAAGACTGGTTCAGTGGCTACGGACAAAATCCGGTTGAGTACCTCGAACGCACCTTTGAGGAGGTCGAAGGCTACGATGAGATGATCGTACTTCGTGACATTGCATTCGAGTCACATTGCGAACACCACATGGCACCGATCATCGGTAAAGCACACGTCGGTTACCTGCCGCGAAACAAAGTGGTTGGTATTAGCAAACTGGCTCGCGTCGTAGAGGCTTTTGCACGCCGCTTTCAAGTGCAGGAAAAAATGACGGCGCAGATCGCGAATTGCATCCAGGATGTACTGCAACCCAAGGGCGTCGGCATTGTCATCGAGGCCAAGCATCAGTGCATGACAACTCGCGGTATCCACAAGTCTGATGTATCAATGGTGACCAGCCAAATGGTCGGCAGCTTCCGCAAAGACGCGCGCACTCGAGCTGAGTTTCTGCGCATGATAGACGCCAACCGTTAATCGTAGTCAGTGCGAACGTCTCTGGCGATAAGCGGTATTTTCCTGGCACTCGTCAGCGCATACCTGCTGCTATGGCCGGTACCGGTCGAACCGGTCGCGTGGCAAGCTCCAGTTGATCGCGGTTACGTCGATCCATTCGCACCGAACACACAGCTCAAGTCCGCCACCGGGATAGACCTGGGCGACTTTGAGGGTCCGGAGGATGCAACGCTCGGTCGGGATGGCCGAATTTACGTGACGACGGATAGCGGCTCGGTTATTCGCATTCAAAATCGCGGCGTCAGTGAGTTCGTCAACGCCGGCGGCAGACCTCTGGGCATCGAGACGGACCTAGACGGTTCACTGGTGATTGCAAATGCTGTTTTGGGCCTGCAACGCATTGATCGCGATGGTTCGATTACGGTCCTGCTTGATGAGTTTGAGCAGCAGCCGCTGAAGAATGCGAATAACCTGGGAATCGGTCCAAACGGCGTAATCTATTTCAGCCAATCAAGCACGAAGTTCACGGCCGATGGTTTTGGCGGTTCTTACGAGGCGAGCCTGCTGGACATTCTTGAGCACGGTGGTCACGGAAATGTCTACTCGTTCGATCCGGCGAGCGGTGCTGCCACTCGCCTGGCGACCGGCCTGAATTACGCCAACGGTGTTGCGATTAGTAAGGACGGCAGTTTTCTTCTGATTGCCGAGACCAGCGAATACAGAATATTGAAGCACTGGTTGAGCGGTGAACTACAAGGTACGACCGAAGTATTGATCGACAATCTCCCGGCTTTCCCCGATAACATCAAGAGTGGTTTGAACGGCCGCTTCTGGATCGGTTTCGCGGCACCGAGAAATCAGCTACTGGATAAATTGTCGGACAAGCCCTTCGCCCGCAAGATCATTCAACGGCTTCCTGCCGCAGTGCGACCGAAAGCAGAACCGTTTTCCCACATCATTGCCGTCAACGGAGACGGCGATGTTTTGATGAACCTGCATGATCCGGACGCACGTTTTCCCACGCTAACGGGCGTTCTCGAAACCCGAGATGCCTTATACCTGACGACCCTGTTTGGCAATCGGCTACCGCGAATCAAGAAGCGCGATCTTTGACTTCACTCGATACCAAGTTCGGCAACACCCTGCTGGAAAGTAATATCTACCGGAATATTCGCGTTGGTTAGCCGATCAAGATCGTCCTGCAGCTGCGGAAGAATAATGCCGCGCGATTCCGCCAACTCTACGGCACCCTCGTAATCACCGTCACCCTGTAACGTCAGAAGCAAGCGAGACAAATCTGTCATTGCCGTCTCCATTCGCTCGAAGTCAACGCTGTAACGCCCGGTCTCCGTATCGCGCACGAATGCGCCACTGTCCAGGAAGAAATTGAAACGCACCATGTTCGCCTTGCCGTGCGCACTGGACGCGCCGAAACGGATCGAGCGAAAAACACTGGTCATGAACGTGACGTAATAATCACGCAGATCAACATCGCCCAACTCGCCTGCCTTATGCAGTTCGGTGATCATATAAAGCCCGAGAATATCGGCCTTGCCCTCTTCCATACTGGACGCCATATCGAGCATGGCTGCACGCACCGTGCCATGACCATCAATGGTGTTTTTGATGCCCAGACCGTGCGCGACTTCATGGAACATTGTGTTGGCAAAAAATGCGTCAAACGAAACGTGGCCACGTTGTGATTCGTCGATGAGGACATCGGCGATAGGCTCGACGATCTTGTCGAACTTCGCGCGCATCGCGTTCTTGAGTTGCAGGCGACGCGTGCCTCTCGATAGCTGAACTTCTTCGTCGTTGGGAAGATTGATCGCGATGGTCTTGCCAGCGGCGTTACTGTCACCGGCGTAGTACACGACGTCGTAAGCATTCAGATCTGAGTCCTTACCGGGTGTTTCCCACTTGTATTCAGCCGGAACGGGCAAGCCCTCCTGCAGCGCGGGCAGGAAATCTGCAAATCGACTGAGGCGATCGCTCCATTCGAGATCTTTGACAAGCACATAGGCCTCATAGGCTGCGCGATAACCAAACAAGGCGTCCTCGTAGGTTTCGATAGGG
Organism: Woeseiaceae bacterium; assembly: GCA_021773155.1. Lineage (GTDB taxonomy): Bacteria > Pseudomonadota > Gammaproteobacteria > Steroidobacterales > Woeseiaceae > UBA1847. Next base: position 40,021 of record JAJFKQ010000253.1, read on the forward strand.
CCGATGACCACGTCGATTTCGTTATCCCTGACATCCATCCAGAACATATCGCTGATCTGATACTCGTCACTGATCAACGCGGCGGCACGGAGCTTCAGATAACTGGCGAAATCCGTACTTTCTGCGAGCTTTGCGGCGGCGCGCAGCAAGTCGGCGGCAGCTTTGAGTTCATCGGCATAGGCAACGTGATACGGGATGAGCGTCAGGGCGCCGTCCTGATCTCGACGAATCAGGGAATACTGTCCGTTCTTGCCAGGCAGGTAAGCCGCTTCAAATTCTTCCTTGCTCAAGTCCTTTGGGTAGAAGTTGGCTCCCGGCGGCTTGGCGCCAATGCCCTCCATGAACGGCTTGTCGTCATCGAGCCGGTCCCATGGACCGTAATTCAACTCTGCAAATCGCCGCGTGTCGGCGTCAGCAATCGACTCCAGCCAGGACTCATGGTCCTCACCGAAGGTTTGCCGCCAGAAAAGGTCGTCCATGATTTGCGAGGCATCGATCAGCAGGCCGATCATTTCCCGCTGATTGTCGGTTAGACCGCTGAGATCTGCTGTCAGCGTGAACTCAGCGTAGATACCGGGTCGTGGTTCTACGACTTCCAGCGGTTGATAGCCTGTTTCTGGCTCGGGCTCTGCGCCACAAGATGCAATAAAAGTAACAACGACACCGGCGGCGCCCGTCAGGCGCAATATTTTTCTGAAGCTCACGGCTTCCCCCTGCAACAAAATCAATCAATCATTATCGCACAGAGGAGAGTTGGCGCGCGGCGGATGGCTGTCAAAGATCGACGAGATGAACGTCTTCTGCGGTCAACGGTTCACCCAGAAACTGACCACCGACACGGGCAAATCGCGTAATTCCATCTGTCGCCAGCAACCGCAGCGTACCCGGCTCAGTACTTTCGGCCAACTCGCCCCTGGCGCGCAGGATATCGCGCACCACAACAGCCGTCGTGCCTGCAGAATCGACGACCTCGACCGAGTTACCGACGGCGGCTGCTATCGTGTCACGCAATAACGGGAAGTGCGTGCAACCCAGAATGATGGAATCCGCAATGAACGCATCATTTGCCGCGTCATCCAGATAACGCCGCACAATTGAGTCTGCGATATTGCCGCTGGTCCAGCCTTCTTCGGCCAGCGCCACCAGCAATTCACACGGCTGTTCTCTGACATGGGCATCCGGATCCCGGGCGGTGATCGCCTTGCTGTACGCGCCAAGACGCACGGTCGCTTCGGTTGCCAGCACCAGGTGCGAGCCACCGGGCCGCGCGTTAATCGCGGCCATGGCACCCGGCTCCACCACACCGATCACCGGTATGGGAGCCATTTGCTCTTGCAGCAGCTCAAGCGCCACCGCCGACGCCGTATTACAGGCGACTACCAGCATCTTGATATCGTGCTCCAGCAGCTTGGCGGTCGCCTGCGTCGCGTAGCGCGCGATTGAGGCCGGGCTTTTTGTGCCATAGGGCAACCTGGCGGTATCGCCCAGATAGATCAGGTTTTCGTTCGGCAAAGCCTTACGAATCGCTTTTAGAACGGTTAAACCGCCGACACCGGAGTCGAATACTCCGATGGGCAATGAGCTGTTGTCGTGGGCTGTCATACGCGCATTGTGCCCAATGTCTCCTTTCTGTGGAATAATCCCGCCCCGACGAACAGATAACGGAATGCTCTGAACGTGCAAAAATTGATCTACGGAATCGGCGCCGTTCTCGCGCTGCTGATCATAATCGGTTTCGCCCTGCCGCGGACTCATCAGGTTGAAGTTTCGACCGAGATCGACGCCCATCCGGCGACCGTGTTTGCGCTCATCAATGACTTTCGGCGCTTTTCGCAGTGGGCACCATGGGCGCATACCGACCCTAACGCACGCTTTCTTTATTCGGGAGCGAATCGCGGCGACGGCGCTATCATGACCTGGGATGGCGCCATCATCGGCAGTGGAACTCAGGTAATCACAGAGAGCCGGCCGTATGATTACGTCGAAATCGCAATGAATCCCGGCGAGCCGGGTGAGGCAAAGTCGTGGTTTCGTCTGACACCGGGCGTAGGTACTACGATCATCACCTGGGGCTTTGAAGCCGATTATGGGTTCAATATTGTTGGCAGGTACTTTGCCTCAATGTTGGGCGGTGTGGTTGCGCGCGACTATCAGGAGGGCCTCGCTGCACTCAAGGAGCTGGCAGAAAGCCTGCCCGGTGCCGATTTTAGCGATGTTGAGATCGAACATATCGTCGTAGAGGCCGATGACATCGCCTATCTGTCGGCAACATCTCGACCAGAGCCCGCGGCAATTGCTGAAGCCATGGGAAAAGCTTATTTCCAGATCCTCAATTTCATCGACAAGAACAACCTGACGGATGCCGGCGCACCCCTGTCGATTACCCGGGACTTTAGTGGTTCTGAGCTCGCCTTTGACGCGGCAATCCCGGTTCGCGGACTGACAGACAGCACGCCACGGAATACCGTAGGAGTGAAAATCGGGCAAACCTACGCTGGACAGGTAATTCGCGTCCGTCACGTTGGTTCTTATCGTTTACTGGCGACAACGCACCGGAAAATTTCGGCCTACCTGGCCGCACTGGATATCAGCCGCAATGGCGCCGCTTGGGAAGCTTATGTGAGCGATCCGGGGAAAGTCCCGGAGAATGAGCTTCTGACTTATGTTTACTACCCGATAAAAAACGAGTTGTAGGAGGCCGTCCTACGGCCGAACGGTGTCGCGCGTAAGGCGCGCTCCTACACAGATTTCACCAGGAACGGCGGAACCCGAGCCTCATCACTTGCGGTAAGCGGTAAGCTGACCTGGGTGTCATCCTGCAGGCGTGCGATCTCACCGAATATTGTGACGATCGACGCGGCACACTCACTGGCTTCATCAAAAGACATCTTGCGCACCGACGCGCAAATCGGACCTTCGCCATTAAGCGGCGCAACGCCGTACATCTGCCCGCGTAAATCAGCGAAGGATTGCCTCAGCGCAAGCGGCAATTCATCTTCATTGATGCCAGCGATATTGTCCTCGTAAGCCTTTATAAGTCTTTGTTTTATATGCCCATGCCCTGCCAGCACCGTGAGTGCGGCGTGAAAGCGTTCGACGTTGTTCGTCATTACCACTCCAGCGTTTCATTATTGTTTGGCCGCTAATAACCCTCTCGGCGGCTTGTACGCTTTTGTTATTGGGGTTGACTACCTCCTGTAGTCCGGCCCCCTGCAGAGCCGCTGGTCCCTCAAGTACCCCTATCTATCAAGTTGTTGCGCAGCTTTTTTATAGCAGATTTAGCAAAGGTTGTGCAAGTAGTAAAAAACGCAAGGGTTCCCTGGCCGGTTATGACTTGAAACATTCTAAACTCGGTTATGATTAGGCCAATATGCTAGGACGACACCTGCCAATGGCGATGATGATCGCCGTCCTGTTTTTTCAGGCCTCTCAAGCCGAATCTCCATCGCCCGAACCCGAATCCGAATCCGTCCGGGATTCCAGCGCTCAGACAACTGTCATCGGTGAGATCGAGTTACGCAAGCTCAATGTTTTTGACCTCAGCAACGAGGATGAGAACAACTGGTTGTATCGCCTCGCAAACCGCCTGCACATGGTCACGAAAGACCGCGTGATCAATGGACAGTTGCTGTTTGAGTCTGGCGCAGAGTACGACGCGCGGCTGATCGAAGAGTCCGAACGCATCTTGCGACAGAACACCTACCTCTACGACGCCAACATAGAAACGACACTGCAGCAAGACGGTGTTGTCGACGTTGTAGTAACGACAAAAGATGTGTGGACGCTGGGACCAGACCTGTCTCTGTCGAGAAAAGGTGGCGAAAACAAGAGTCGCTTCGGTATTGAAGAGCAAAATCTCTTTGGGCGCGGCCAAATGATGCGATTCAGCCACGAAGAAAACGTTGATCGCCGATCGAACAGCTTCGAGTTCGCCGACAGACATCTTGGCCACAGCTGGACGTCAATATTCCTGCAGGTAGCAGACAATTCTGACGGCGAAACAAATCAACTCTCACTCGTACGACCTTTTTATGCTCTGGACGCACGTTGGACAGCCGGTGGCCGAGTATTGAGTAATGATGGGCGCGATGCGCTGTACGTGCTTGGCGCTGAGAGCGCTGAATATCAGCGAGAAAGGGAACTGTTCACCGCATTCGCGGGATGGTCGAAAGGATTGCGGGACGGTTGGGCAAGACGTTGGACCGCCGGCATCGTGTACGACGACAACCAGTTTTCCGCTGTGCCTGTTCCGACCTTGCCAAGCGCAATACCGACCGATCGGAAACTCGTTTATCCATTCCTGGGTTTCGAACTTCTGCAGGACGAGTTCGAGATAACCAGCAACCGGGACCAGATCGGCAAGCAAGAAGATTTTCTGTTGGGCGCGCGGCTCACTGGGTCGATCGGTTGGGCCGCAGAGTCTTTCGGAGCAGATCGTGATGCGCTGCTGTATTCGGCAACCGCCAGTCGTGGATTCGGGTCGCTCAACAGCAAGACCCTGTTGCTTTCGGCCAGTGCCAGCGGCAGGCTGGAGTCTGGGCATTCCTCCAATGTTCTCGCGACAATTGGCGCACGCTACTACGTAACGCAGTCGAGAAAACGCCTGTTCTTTGTCGCGCTGCAGGGGACTGCCGGCCTCGCCCTCGATCTCGACAATCCTGTGCAGCTCGGTGGCGACAACGGCTTGCGCGGCTATCCACTGCGCTATCAAACCGGCGACAAAAATATGCTCATCACCATTGAGCAGCGCTATTTCACAGACTGGTATCCGTTCCGACTGGCCCGGGTTGGAGGCGCGATATTCGCCGATGTTGGTCGCGTGTGGGGAAGAAACCCCCTGGGCACCGAACCCCTTGGGTGGCTGAAAGATGTTGGTTTCGGGCTACGCCTCGCGCCGACACGAAGCTCATCGAACAAGATGCTCCATCTGGACATCTCGTTCCCACTCGATGGCGACCCAACGATAGATAGCATGCAGATATCGCTTGAATCAAAGCGTAGCTTTTAGTCGAATTACTGGTCTTCTCGTACCGGCACAACCAAAACAGGGATATCAGTATCCCTCAAAATACCGCGGCTTGAACTACCAACCAGCAGGTCATATAACGCTCCAAAGCCGTGGCTGCCGACTATCAGAAGGTCCGCTTCGAATCGTTTCGCCTCACCCAGGACCGTTTCGATGATAGGCCCCTGGATCAGTAACCCTTTCGCATCGACTCCCGCCTCCCTGAGCGCGTCCGCGTGTGCTTGCACACCGCGATGCTCATCCCGGAATTCCCTGGCGACCTGGTCACGAACAACCTCCGGGCCGGCGTCGTAACCGACGAAGTCCGGTTCGGCCTCCGCTACGTGCAACACTCGAACAGCACCCTCTGTCGCTTTGGCGAGGTATTCGGCGACCCGAATTATTTTGGCCGTCGCATCGGAGAGGTCAACTGCGACCAGTATCTTCAATCCCATTGTCTATTCTCCGTTGCTGTCATTCTGCTGCGTTCTTTCACGCTGAACGACGTGATAAAGCGCCTTGGTATATCGATCGGCCTCGCTCCCGGACATATGAGACCACTCCGGCAGCCAGAACCCCTGCAGTTCCTCGTGGTCCATCCAATGTATGCCAAGTGCACCCGTCTTTTCGATCAGTACATCCCACGTATCAGATCGCGGGTTGTACGTCGGCTCACTGACCGCGTAGTGACCCTCCGCGGGGTTGCGCACGAATATGATCTCAATACCCCGATCCTGCAGCTTTGTCGTCACGGCGATTGCGCGTTCGATCTGTTTGTTTCGATTCTCAAGTCTGCCTTCGAGTTCGTCCTCGCTGCGCTCGTCAATCGGTACAAAGCCCTGGGCCCAGATTTGCTTCGCGATTTCCGCATAGGCCGGATCGTTCTCGACTTTGTTCCATAAACGTGCGTTGCGATCACGCGTGTATGTTGCAAGGCGCCTCACATCTGCTTCAAAATCGACACCGGCACGAGCGGGAAACGGTTGCCGCTTTATCACAGTAAACAGGCTGTAGTCGGAATGGTAGAAAGCCAGATAGGGCTCCACGAGCATCGATATCTGCTGTCCAATCCGATGCGCCGGTGATTCGAAAGAATACTGCTTGAAAGCCGACCCACGATATTCGAAGCCACTGAAGAAAAGGCCTGGTGCCACACCGACGATCAGCGTACCTGTGAAGTCCGCGTCATCCGCCAGGCTTTCCATGAGCGACACCGGGCTCGTTCCCTCCAGCGCGAGCTGAATCGGCCGCTCACCCGACTCCTGCTCCCAGACGTCGAGTTGCGTATTGAAGAACATACGCGATGATCCGGTGATGACGGTCTTGCCACCCTCACCATCGTTAATCCGACGTCGCTCCATTGCCCACAGACCATCGCTATTGCGGTACGCAGGAAGCGAGCCCTCGATTCGCCAGTAAGCCTCCCATACGCTCATCAGCAGGATCGTCACTAGCAACGCGACCAACGCCGCGGGTCGTAAATCAGAATTGGAAGTAGATAAAGGCATCGCTTCCTCCCTGTGTAATGATGATAAGCGTCAGTATGACTCCCCAAACCAAACCGGTTATCCAGGCCGGCATTCTCCGGATCTCCTCGTCGAGTCGCCGCTCACGCATATACCAGTGAACCAGAAGCATGATGCCGATGGTGATTACGGTCTCCACTACATGGACTGTCGGTAATACCTTCTCGCCATCAGTGACAAAGGTCAGCATCGTGACAATCATGCGCCACGCCGTCGCGAAGTCCCCTGCGCGGAAAAACACCCAGGTGATGTTGATTAGAAAGTACGTCACAAAAGCCAGCATTATCTGTGCCGGGAGCTTTGCCCAAATCGCATGAACACCCATTCGTGCTTTCAAAAAGCGCTCCGCAGCGAGATACAGGCCGTGCAATCCACCCCAAACCACAAATGTCCAGCTGGCACCGTGCCAAAGTCCGCCCAGCAACATGGTGGTCATCAGATTGGCGTAGGTTCGGAGATTGCCCTTGCGATTTCCGCCCAACGGGACATAGAGGTAGTCGCGCAGCCACGATGACAGTGAGATGTGCCATCGCCGCCAGAAATCGGAAAAGCCAATTGCGGCATACGGGAAGCGGAAGTTATCTGGCAGACCGAACCCGAGAGTCAGCGCCACGCCGATTGCTGTGGTTGAGTAACCTGCAAAGTCAGAAAAAATCTGGCCCGAGAACGCCAACGTTCCCAGCCAGGCATCCAGGGGATGCAATGTTTCTTTGGCCCCGAAAACGGCGTCCGCAACGGGTGCCAGCAATCCATCCGCTACAACTATTTTCTGAAATAAACCAATGGTCATCAGACCCAGGCCCCAGTAAAGCTGTTTTTGGGTTGCGACACGTGGTGTTGCGAATTGCGGCAGCAAGTGCGTCGGCCGAACAATTGGGCCGGCGACAAGCTGCGGAAAGAATGTGACAAACAGGGCAAAGTCCAGAAACGACTTCGATGGTTCGGCTCGCTTCAAGTAAACATCAAGCGAATAAGCCATGGTCTGGAAAGTGTAGAACGAAATACCGACCGGCAAAATGATATGCCAGTCCGGTGGCTGATAGTCGATGCCGGCAGCCGCTGCCAACGTTACGAAGTTGTCGAGCAGAAACCCGCCGTACTTGAAGTATCCCAGCAAGCCGAGATTGACGATGACACTAATGGCCAGTAACACCTTGCGGCGGTGTTTCACCTGTTCGGTAAAAAGTCTCTTCGCAACATGCCAATCGATGACCGTCGAGATCCACAGCAGAACTACGAAGGGTGGATTCCAGGCTGCGTAGAACAGGTAGCTGGCGATGAGCAGATTGGCTTTTTTGGTCGTCCAGCTAAGCGGCGCGTTATGCAGCGCCAAGACCAACACGAAAAACACCACGAACGTGAGTGAGTTAAATAACACTGAGCGCAACCCCCAAGACCGCGGCTGAGAGCGCAATTGGTTGCGCCGACTGCCGATTGTTTTTTTTATTCTCCGCGTGTGTTATCGCGAAAACGGTCAGCGAAGACTAACAGGTTTTGTCCTAAAGAGAGATTTCGATAGTCCAGCGGTCCTCGCCGAGTTCGCGATTCTCGGAATACAGCGCCTTCGACTGCCCTGTCTCCCATTGCGTAGCCAGCGTTTCGCTCATAATGTAGTCGCGATGCACGGACAGCGCTTTTTCAACCGCGTCCGAGCCCGAAACGCCCAGCGTAATCCTGTCAGAAACCTCCAGACCCGCCTGTTTGCGAGCATCCTGTACTGAGCGCACGATTTCTCGAGCAAATCCCTCGTTGACCAACTCGTCGGTGAGCGTCGTATCCAGTGCTGTCAGATAACCAGAGTCTTCGGCGCAGGCATAACCTTCAGCCGAACTTGTCTCGATCAGCACATCCTCACCCTCAAGCGTGATCGTCTCGTCACCAACAACAATCTTGAACGTCTCGCCACTTGCCGCTGCGCTCGCGATCGCTCCACCATCTGCCTCTTCGAGTGCTTTGCGGATAACCGGAATAAGCTTGCCGTATTGCTTGCCGATACGTGGCAGATTCGGCTTGATCCGGTAGCTCACAAGACCTGCGTCACGAGCGATGAATTCGATCGCTTTGACATTGAGTTCCTCAAGAATCTGATCCTGGTGACTGTCCAGTGCCCTGGCTGCGGCATCGCCGGGCGCG
>JAJFKQ010000254.1 GCA_021773155.1 Woeseiaceae bacterium
CGTACCTACAGCATTTGCTCGGAGCAGGGCGAATGGCCTCTGCAGATTGGCGTACGCATCCAACCGGGTGGCCAGTTCTCGGAATTTGCGGCGAATGAACTCAATGTCGGTGACTCACTGGATGTCAAACCGCCGAACGGACAATTTCATGCGCTGCTCGATGCGAGCAACGAGAAACAGTATCTCGGATTTGCGGCAGGTAGCGGCATCACACCAATACTGTCGATCATCACATCGGTGCTACACGAGGAACCCGGCAGCCGCTTCGCGTTGTTTTATGGCAACAGAAAACAAGGCACGACGATGTTCATCGATGATCTTTATGCGTTAAAGAACCGTTATCCAGAGCGGTTGCAACTGCATTTCCTGTTCAGCCAGGAGGAGCAGGAGTTTGAGGTCGCGGCTGGACGCCTCGACGACGCCAAGGTACGCGAACTGGTCGAACATTTCTGCAGTGGCTCGCAACCCGACGAAGCATTTATTTGCGGTCCTGACACCATGATAGATACGGTGACAGTGACCTTAACCAGTCTCTGTATTCCCGCGGAAAACGTACACGCCGAGCGCTTCGGAGCGCGTCGCAAAGCGGCTGGAGATAAGGTCACTGGCACCTTAACTCGAGATAAGGTCACTGGCACCTTATCTCAGCTGACGGTCATCATGGATGGCCACAAGAAAACCTTCGAAATGCCAAGGGTCGGGACCAATATTGTGGATGCGGCGGCGGAGCAGGGTATCGACCTGCCGTATTCATGCAAGGGCGGTGTTTGTGCGACATGCAGGACGCACGTGCAAAAGGGCGAGGTTGAGATGGCGACCAACTATGGCCTTGAGCCCTGGGAAGTCGAGAAGGGCTTTGTGCTCGCCTGTCAGTGCACGCCGGTCAGTGATGAGGTCCTGCTGAACTACGACAAGACCTGATTTCGATTGGCGCGATTTCAAAACCGCCTTACCGGCTATCGGCGTAAAATTAACGGCTATGTACGCCCTGTCTGGGCGAAGCACCACACTAGCGCCGGAGGGCGTATGACTGATTCCAATACTTCTGCGGCTGAAAATCTGCCAGCACGCCAGAGTTCCTACGATTACGAAGAGCTGTGTGCTGGTGCTCGAGGCGAGTTATTTGGTTCGGAGAACGGCCGGCTGCCCGCACCGCCGATGCTCATGACCGATCGAATTGCCCTGATTACTGATGATTCGGGCAAATACGGTAAAGGTGAGATTCGCGCTGAATTCGACATCAAGCCTGACCTCTGGTTCTTCAAATGCCATTTTGAAGGCGATCCCGTGATGCCAGGTTGCCTGGGACTCGACGCACTTTGGCAGTTGGTCGGGTTTCACCTTGTTTGGGGTGGGCACCAGGGCCGTGGCAGGGCGCTCGGTGTGGGCAAAGTGAAATTCACGGGGCAGATTCTGCCGACCTCGAAGCTCGTTACGTTTCAGATCGACATCAAGCGGATCATTTCGCGCAAGCTGGTTCTCGCGATGGCGGACGGTACCGTTTCCGTCGATGGTCGCGAAATCTACACAGCAGAAGACCTCAAAGTCGGGCTGTTTACTTCAACTGAAAACTTCTAGGATCGACTAATGCGTCGCGTCGTTATTACAGGCCTTGGTGCCGTTTCCTGTTTGGGGAATTCGAAAGAAGATATTACTGAGTCCCTGCGTCTTGGACGTTCGGGCATTGTTGCCAACGAGGAATTCAAAGAGATGGGTTTGCGCAGCCAGGTATCTGGCAGTGTGAATATCGATATTACCGAGCACATCGACCGCAAGGTTCGTCGCTTCATGGGTGATTCTGCTGCCTATGCCTACATCGCTATGCAACAGGCCATTGATGATTCGGGTCTTGAGGAAAGCGATGTTTCGAATATTCGAACGGGCATCATTGCTTCGTCGGGTGGAGCGTCGAGTGCGAATATCGTCAAGAGCGCCGACATTCTGCGCGCACGCGGCGTTCGCAAAATCGGGCCATACATGGTGCCGCGCACCATGGGCAGTTCCGTTTCGGCATGCCTCGCGACACCGTTCAAGATCAAGGGTATTAACTATTCGCTGACATCGGCGTGCGCAACGAGCGCACACTGCATCGGTGCGGCGGCCGAACAAATCCAGCTTGGCAAACAGGATGTCCTGTTCGCCGGAGGCGGCGAAGAAGAACATTGGTCTCTTGCCTGTCTCTTCGATGCGATGGGTGCGCTGTCGTCCAAGTACAACGACGACCCTGCAACGGCGTCACGTCCCTACGACGTCACTCGCGACGGCTTTGTTATCGGCTCAGGTTCTGGAATGGTTGTCGTGGAAGAGCTTGAACGTGCAAGAGCTCGTGGCGCAAGAATCTACGGTGAGCTGGTTGGGTATGGTGCAAACTCGGATGGCTGTGACATGGTCGCACCGTCGGGAGAAGGTGCTATTCGTTGTATGGAACTGGCACGCTCGACCGTCGAGGGACCGATTGATTACATCAACACGCACGGCACCAGCACGCCAGTCGGAGATGTGAAAGAAGTTGAGGCTATGTCGGCCCTGTTCGGCGAGGACATGCCGCGATTTGGCTCATCAAAATCAATGTGCGGTCACTCGCTGGGCGCGACCGGTGTGCAGGAGGCTATTCACTGCCTGCTGATGCTGCAGGACGATTTCATCGCACCGTCTATCAATGTTAACGACCCCGACCCGACGGTTGAGGGCAAGCCATTGGTCACCGCGCTGATTGAGAACGCCGGTCTGAAAACTGTCATGTCCAACAGCTTTGGCTTTGGCGGTACCAATGGCACGCTGGTATTCCAGAAACGTTAGAGAGTCACTGAATTGATCAGAGCTTCCCTAACGTTTAAGAAAACACGATAGTCGGCCATAATCGGCCGCTATGACTATTGAAACTCTCAGCGAAACCGGCTGCTTCGGCGGAAAAATAGGCTTTTACCGACACGCGTCTGCGGTCAACAATTGTGACATGCAATTCGCCGTCTTCGTGCCGCCGCAGGCTGCGGCCGGTAAGGTCCCTGTTCTGACATTTCTTTCCGGGCTTACCTGTACCGAAGAAAACTTCATGGTGAAAAGCGGCGCACAGCGGATTGCTGCCGAGCTTGGCCTCATGCTCGTATCCCCGGATACGAGCCCGCGAGGCGAAGACGTATCTGATGACCCTGATGACGACTACGATTTCGGGCTCGGAGCAGGTTTCTACGTCAATTCCACTGAGCTGCCCTGGTCGACGCACTATCAAATGTATGACTACGTGACGCAGGAACTGCAGAAAGTCATCTTCGAGAACTTCCCCGGCGATGCCGTTCGCCATGGCCTGACCGGACATTCGATGGGTGGACACGGTGCGTTGACCATTGGTCTGAGAAATCCTGCGATGTTCAAGTCGTTGTCTGCGTTCGCACCGATCTGCACGACCCTGGACAGTCCCTGGGGCAAGAAGGCGCTGGGTTATTATCTCGGCGACGATACATCGACGTGGGCAAACTACGATTCCTGTGAAGTTGCTCGCAACGTTGCCGATGCCAATGCCTATGATAAAGTTCTCGTCGACCAGGGTGCTGACGATCCATGGCTGGTCGAGCAATTGAAACCCGAACTGCTACAGGCAGCCTGCGAGGAAAGTGGTATTCCGCTCGAGCTCCGGATTCATGAAGGATATGATCATGGCTATTACTTCATATCCACGTTCATTGAAGATCACTTAAGATTTCACGCGGATCGGCTTAGCCGCTAGGCCCGCCACCAACAATGGATAATCTGCTCTTACTTGGCGCTGCAATGCTAGCGACTGGTTGCGTTGCTGGTGTCATGGCCGGTTTGTTCGGCATCGGTGGTGGCATCGTCATCGTACCGGTCCTCGAATTCACCCTGGGTTTTCTGGGTGTTGACCCGGCTATTCGCATGCACGTCGCGGTTGCCACGTCATTGGCGACCATTATTCCAACGTCAATCGCATCGGCCCGCGCACACCACCAACGCGAGGTGGTTGATCTGGAGATCGTTAAGCGTTGGGCGTTCTTCGTATTAATCGGCGCACTGGCAGGCGCGTGGATCGCAGCACAGGTGCACAGCCGGATTCTAGCAATGGTGTTCGCCTCGCTCGCGTTACTGATCGCACTAAAAATGATCTTGCTGCCGAAGAGTCGCAATCTGACTAATGACGTGCCGCACGGACCACTGGTGTCGTTGATCCCGACGGCAATCGGTTGTCTGTCGAGTATGATGGGTATCGGCGGTGGTACGTTTTCGGTGATGACGCTGACCCTGTTCAACCAACCCATCCATCGCGCCGTGGGCACGGCCGCGTTATTGGGACTGGTTATCAGCCTGCCGGGCACTATCGGATTTATTGTCACCGGCTGGAGCGATGTTCGTGTCCCGCCAGGAAGTCTCGGTTATGTCAGTTTGATCGGTTTTGCACTGATCGCTCCGGCAACGGTAATGACAGCGCCCATTGGCGCGAAAATAGCTCATTCATTTTCCGAGAAAAAACTCAGCATGTTGTTCGGCGCATTTCTGGTACTTGCCGCCGCGCGTTTGTTCTATAAGGCTTTTGTATGAACCGATCCGGTCTCGCCAGTATTGTGATCTTCTCTGCTTTTCTGTTGGCTGCGTGCGGCCCGAAGGAGCTTGAGCCAGATGCCGCATTTGAGTGTTCGAATTGCGAAGACTGGAACAGGCCACAGAAGCCATTCCGCCTGTACGGCAATACCTGGTATGTAGGTACTGCCGGCCTTTCGTCGATCCTCATCGAAACCGGGAGCGGCCTGATTCTCGTCGATGGTGCGTTGCCGCAGTCTGCGGCATTGATCGACGCCAACATCAGAAGTGCGGGCTTCGATCCCCTGAAAATATCAGCGATCCTGGTTTCACACGCACACTTCGATCACGCTGGTGGCGTTGCCGCACTGCAGCGGCTTACTGGTGCAACCGTTTACACGAGTGTCGAGGGCGCGAAAG
>JAJFKQ010000255.1 GCA_021773155.1 Woeseiaceae bacterium
TATCCGGTATGTCACCGGGAAAACTGATGACTCCTGTATTGTGAAACTCGTGGTTGGTGAACAGCGGTCCATTGTGGCATTGCGTACAGTTCGCTTCGCCAATGAACAATCGCAGCCCCCAAACCTCGTCATCACTAAATAATTGTTCCTGCCGGTTAACATCATCATCGACAACCGCCTGCACGTACTCATCAAAGCGTGATGTCGTTGGCATAACGGTTCTTTCAAATGCAGCGATAGATTTCCCTATGTTCGCAAACACTGTATTCAACGCGACTGCGTCGGCGCCAGACAGACCTGGCAAGGCGCCGAACAGCGACTCATAGGAAGAGCGATACGCGGGGTCTTCTGCAATCAGTTTTGCAACCTGCGCCCTGTTGGTCGCGTGTTCGTTTACATCTTCAAGCGGTGCAAGCGCCTGTGACCACTGACTGTCCCGACGACCATCCCAAAACTGCCAGGGGCTATAGGCCGTGCCGACGATACTCGGCGTATGCCGGGCTGTTGTGCCAATAGCCTGTGCCTTCTGCAAGCCATCGGTAAAGCGGCGCTCTTGCTGGTGGCAGGTCGCGCATGAGATACCGCCGTTTACACTCAATCGTGTATCGAAGAACAGCTGTCTGCCAAACGCTGCAGCTGCAGGATTATCTGCGACAGCGTTGCTGGGGTCCGGGGGCAGATCCGGCAACGACTCAAGCCACAGCGATTTGAGTACACCGATCTCGGACTCCGTCCAGTCCGGAGGCGACGATGACCATTGCTGACACGCCGAGAGGTTAGTGCCAACCGCAGCCATCGCAACAGCAAACTTGAGCAAGTGTGGCGTCACAATTGCAGCGGAATCGTAACTTGGGAGGAGCCGCTGTCTGTCGTAACGCTTACGACGATCTCCCAGTATCCACGCATATGAAAGCGCATACCTTCCAACTTGTAATCACCGCCACCCAGCTCTTCTGTTACCCGCGGTTTTGTAGGCAAACCATGATCGTGCTCCGGCATGCCACCCTCGACATCCACTATCGCGCCTTCGACTTCGAGTCCGGCCGCATCTTCAATATGCAATATCCAGCCATGCATCTTATTGATGACGGGATCACCGCCCGGCGTCGTATACGTTACAACGAGCTCGCCTGCATAAGTCACCGGAGAAAGCAGTAGCAAACAGATAATGAAGCTCACCGTCGTTGCCGGGCTTTTTCCGAGCCAGCGACGCAGCCGACCGCTCATTATCAGATACTGAATTTGAATCAAAATAAGTAGTCCTATGAAAAACGGCCAGTAGCCCAGACCAGTGAAGCCAACTTCAAACGGGAAGACGGCCGCATAAATCTTACCTGTTTCCGGGTGCTGCGCCGAAACGATACCGATGAAATCGCCTTCTTCTGCGAACTCGTAGTTGACTGTGTAAACATCCGGTTCAATGACAGGCGGACGATAAAATACTGTCGCACCTTCGATATCGACGATGCTGTCCACGTCTTCAATTCTGGCAAAGCGCCCCTTTCCGGTTACGTCACGAATGATGCGAAAGTCGATTGCCATTTCTGACAACGAATCATGCTGATACTCCATGACGAACACACTTTCTGCGGCAACGGGAAGGTCTTCGCAATATTGCTCATGTCCCGCTGCACGAGGCTGATAAATCTTGAAGTGGGCCCGCAGGTAATTGACCTTGATTACACACAAGTCGCCATCTTCCACAACGCCGCCATGCGCGGACGCGTCTTGCTGCAGGAAGAGGATGGTCAAGCAGAAAAACAGGCAAATGCCGACGATACGGTGCACAATCATGACCCCATTCTACCCGCACAAAGCTTCCGCCCGAAAGAATGACATTGATATTAAGTATTGCCGCGCTCCTGCTCGGTCCGCTGATCTATGCGGCGGCCCGAGAGAATCACCTGGCGCGACGCACTCTCGACGCGCTGATCGTAATCGCGATCGCGGTGATTATTGCCATGCACATTATCCCGGCGGCAATGAAACACGGCGGCACGCTTGCTATCTCCCTCATTGTGCTTGGGATAATTTTTCCGATGCTTCTGGAGCGACTGTTCAGGAAAGCAACGGACGCAGCACACCTGGTCATTGTTGCGATAGCAGCGATCGGCCTGTTGATCCATGCCATCGTCGATGGTGTCGCACTCCTGCCGCAGAGCGGAACCGGCCTCGCCTATGCCATTATTTTGCACAGACTGCCTGTTGGTATGGCTCTTTGGTGGGCCATTCGCCCAAACTTTGGCAAGGCAATTGCGATAAGCGCCTTCGTTCTGATCGGTCTGGCGACGGCGGCCGGATATTTCGTCGGTGAGTCCATTGTCGCTGTCGCAGAGGCTCGAACGCTTGCCATGCTGCAGGCGTTTGTAGCCGGATCATTGATTCACGTCGTCGTATTCGGCGTAAAACACAAACACGACTAAGAGTTGAAAGTTTATTCGAGATAGTGCCCGCGGTAAAAGATCAGCGGATCAGTTTTTCGGTCTTCGAATCTAAGCACACGGCCAACCAGAATGACATGGTCGCCGCCGTCATAGCGATGCTCAGCCCTGCACTCGAATACGGCCGAATACGTCGGCAAAACAGGAACGCCCGCAATACCCTCGCTACACTCCAAACCGCTAAATTTGTCGGTTCCTCGCGCCGCAAACTGCTCGCAAATATTCTGCTGGTGTACTGCAAGAACGTTCACGGCGAAATGCTCAGCCTCCACGAACGCTTCAAAGCTCTGGGAGTCATTGGCTATACTCCAAAGTACGAGGGGCGGCTGCAGTGAAACGGAATTGAAGCTGTTGATCGTCATCCCGACCTTTGCACCCGTCTTATCGACCGCAGTTACAACCGCGACACCGGTTGCGAAACAACCCATCGCACGCCGGTATTCAGTCAGATTTATGTCATTCGATGACAACGGCTACCCTTTTTCTATCGAAGTAATTGTAATACATGGCCAGCAAACCACCGGCGATCAGGTCCCATACCCCCCAAACAGCTGCAATGGCAGCCGCGCCGCCAACACCCTTTAGCTGGGCCAGCAATATGATAAGAGCAAGTCCTGCGTTTTGAATACCGACCTCGAAGGTCAACGCGCGACGTATCGACGACTGTTTCGTCAGTACCATCCCAACGACAGCGCCCGTGGCAAAAGCCGCGGTATTGTGCAGTATCGTGATGCTGGCCAGCAAGCCCACCACCGGCCAGAGTACCGGGTAGAAATAAGCGATGCCATAAATAATCGTTGCGCCGAGAACTGCGGCCCCTGCTATCGTGGTTCTCTTGCGAATCCGCTCTGCGATGTCGGGCGCTTTTGCCGCGACGATCATGCCGGCTGCCAGCGGAATCGCGAGTAACAAAGTTGTCTGACCAATAAACAGCAGCGGGTTTACCTCGAGCGAAACCAGAAGTTCGGCGGTCGGTGCATAAGCCTGCGCCCAGAACAACGTTGATGCTGGCGTAAGCAGTGCTGCAAGCATGCTCGACGTGGCGGTCAGTGCAACCGACACGGCGATGTCACCACGTGACAGGTACGTCAGCAAATTTGAGACTGACCCGCCCGGGCAGCAAGCGACAACGATCATTCCAAGCGCTATCGATGGCGGCGGCGATATCAGGATAATCAGTCCGAAGGTTACGAGCGGTAACAACACGATCTGCGCTACAACGCCACCTACGTACAAGGACGGTTTGTCCGCGAGAATTCGAAAATCCTGTACTCGCAGTCCAAGCGCAACACCGAACATAACCAGCATCAGGGCCAACGCAACACCCGCCTGCCCCAATGGATCCAGGACTATTCTCAAACTATCAAGCGTTGCGGTATCCATGCGATTCGATTAAGCGGTGGATGTATCTGACTGTCTTGGTGGTACAGGCGAGAAGTAGCCAACAACCACCATTAGTCCCGCACCAACCAATCCGAATACAAAACTCATTTCAGGTACCCCGATGTTTGTCAAAGCCGCCTGCCTGTCGCGACAGATAGGGCGGCGGTTGCCGGTTAGTGATTGACCATCACTGCCAGTAGAACGGCTTCGTCGTTCTGCTGCCGGTGACCTTTTCGTTCAACGTCGCAGCGTCATAAAGCCGCCCGTTCAACATCACCATATTAACCTTGTCGGACGCGAAGATATCTTCGAGCACGTTTGCATCGATGATCACGAGGTCGGCAAGCTTGCCGATTTCGATTGACCCAATGTCAGCATCAAAGCCAAGTGCTTTCGCTGGTGTACTTGTTGCTGTCTTTAGTACGTCAATCGTCGACATACCGCCTTGCGCAAAACCCCACATCTCCCAGTGAGCAGCCAGGCCTTCACGCTGACCGTGTGCGCCAATGCTGACCATGACGCCTTCGTCTGCCATCAGCTTGGCCGTCCTGGCACTGACCGTATGGTAATAGTCTGACTCGGGCGCCATCACACGCCGCACGGTACGCGGCTGCAATATGTGCGGCGGCACGTAGTGCGACAGGATCGGATGTTCCCAGACGTTTGACTGCTGGTACCAGTAGTCTTCGCCGCGCAATCCGCCATAAGTTACACCTAAGGTCGGCGTGTAGGCGACCTCGGTTTGGCCCCAGAATTGCAGCACATCGTCATACAGCATCGATTGCGGCAGATTGTGCTCAATAGCACTATTGCCATCCGCGACCATGGACAGATCCATATGGAATTGCGAGCCGCCTTCGGAAACTACCAGCATGCCCTCTTCGCGAGCAGCGGTTGTCACCTGCTGGCGTTGTTCGCGGCGCGGCTGATTATAATTCTTGATGCTGCCGGCTCCCTGCGCTTTTAGCCTGCGCACGTGCTCGCGGGCATCGTCCAGTGAATTGATGTCCGCAAAGTAAGTCGACCGTGCGCCGTAAACGATGTCGCCTGTCGAGAAAATTCGCGGTGCCAAAATCGCGCCTGTACGTTGCATCTCTGCAGCGGCGAAAATTTCCGTCGCATCATTGGATGGGTCGTGAATTGTCGTGACGCCGAATGCCAAGGTCGCATACGCCATCCAGTTCTGTTCCGGAATCATGCCAACGCCGGAAGAGCCGTGGGCATGCGCATCGATCAATCCGGGAATAATCGTCTTGCCTGCAACATCGACTCGTGTCGCGCCTTCGGGAATGGTCACATTCTGAGACGAACCGACTGCGCTGATGCGATTGCCATCAACAACGATCACGCCATCCTCAATGACACCACCCTCTTCGCCGGCCATTGTTATTACACGTGCACCGGTCAAAGCAATTACAGACGCGGGGACGTCCGAGTTAAGTTGCATCGAGAGTGAAACACCTTCGGTCGGCGCTTCGTAACCACCCTCACCCTCGTCGTCAGCCAAGGCGAACAGCTCATCAACATTGGCATTGAAAAGCGTAGCACCTAATGCCCAGGCTAACGTTGAGCCGCCGTCCACCCAATTAGGGTAATTGCCACCGTCTCCACTTGCCTGCGTCATATTGACGCTTGAGACGCTGGTTGATAACGACAGTGGCTTGCCGCCGGGAGGCAACGGCAACGCGAAAACCTGGTAGTTCTGGCGAAACGCAAAATGCTTGTCATCCGGTGCAACCTCGTAACGCACCAGATGTTCACCGACAGCATGCGTACGGGCTTTTTCGCCGGTGAGATCAACACTGACCAGTAAGCGACCGTCCTCGCCGTTGCGCGTTACATAGAGCCGATCATTGCGAACACCAAAGTGCGGATTGCTGCCGTTTTGCGTCACAAGACGGGCATCGCCACCGCTTGCTGCAACAACGAAAACGCCCGTTTGCATCGACCAGTTCGGTGATGTCAGGTAACCACCACTATTAGCCCAGAAGACGATTGATTTACCATCCGGTGCGTAGCGTGGACCGTGATAATGGCCGGCCTGCTGCGTCACTCGCTTACTTTTTCCACCCGTTGCTTTGACGGTGTGAACATGAGCGAGTTCGTCGTCATCCCAGGTGATAAACGTGATGTTCCTGCCATCCCGCGACCAGCTTGGATCGTATTCAAAGTGGTCGGACGCATCGCGAGTTAATCGCTTCGGCTCCCCGTTCGGCAATGCTTTGACGTACAGGTATCCCGTACTCTCGAAAACGGCTTTCGATCCATCGGGCGAGACTTCGACGTTTCGCACCATTGTCGTCGAGAAGCGTTCGGGCGCGACTTCAACCTCCGGTCTTGGCGGATCGTAGACGCTACGCGTGTCGTTCACGTGGAAATCAATGCTGGTCGCCTGCTTGTTGGCGATATCAACACGATTAATGCGACCGCCGGCCCAGAAAACAACGCTCTTTGAGTCCGGCATCCAGTCCATTGCCGGATATGCGCCGTGCGTGCCCCAGACTTCCTGCAAGTCTCTGTCCAGCCCTTCGTAGATCGGGTACTCGGCACCACTGTCGAGGTCCTTCAGGAACAAAGCGCTCTCGTTGCGAATGCGTCGCACGAATGCCAGGTACTTGCCGTCCGGCGATGGTGTTGGACGAACGGAGCCGCCAGCACCACTCACATAACCCTCGTCTTCACCGGTTTCCAGGTCAAAACGCCGAATCGCCATGACCTCACCGTTTGAGTCCTGCGCGTATTCGAACGTGCCGCCGGGTGTCTGATCCAGTGAGTAATAAATGTACCGACCATCTGGTGAGAACGCGGCCTCACCCAGAGCCTTTTGGTGCATCTCATTCGGGCGCTCAACTACCGCAACACCACCTCCGCCATTGCGATGGTAGATCCAGATTTCTCCGGTACCGGCCGAGCGTGTTGTCGTGAAGTGCTTTTTGGCTGCGATGTATTCGCCGTCCGGTGACCAGTAAGGATTATTTAGAAGACGAAAGTCTTCTTTTGTCAGTTGGCGGGTATCACTGCCGTCCGCATTCATAACCCAGATGTTGTCACCACCACCGGCATCACTTGCGAATGCGATCTCGGAGCCATCTGGCGAAAACCGTGGCTGTATCGCCCAGGCGTGCCCGCTGTTTATGGCCTTGGCATCACCACCATCAATCGACACAACATAAATATCGCCCAATAGATCAAATACCACGGACTGACCGTCTGGACTAACGTCAACACTCATCCATGTACCGGAATGGGTATCTATCGTGACGTCACGTGATTCTCCGGGAATCGCGTTGACGTCCCAAGACTCAGTCTCTTCTTCTTCGGCAGTAGCGCTGAGAAATGGCAACAATAAGACAGCAGTGGCGAAGTATTGTTTGGAGTTCATTTTGGGCCTCATACATTGAGTTCAGGGCGCGATAATAGCAGCCTTCCCTCATGCAGCCACAACACCGCGTCAGCCGCCTGCAACATGAGATCGCTGTGCGTAACAACGAGCTTGGTCGCCGGCACTTCACACAGCCCTGAAATGACCTCTTTTTCGAGCGCGTAGTCCAACCCGCTGGTGGCTTCATCGAGTAATAAGAGCGCCGGTCGTCTGTAATAGGCGCGAGCCAGCAATATTCTTTGCACCTGCCCGCGTGACAACGAGGATCCGAGGTCGCCTATGCGAGTCTCATACCCCATGGGCAGAGACTCGATATCATTGGCGATGCAGGCGGCCGTCGCTGCACTTTGAATCCGCTCCCTGTCAAAACCGGAATCGAAAAGCGCGATGTTCTCCGCGACAGATCCCTTGAGAAGGCTGTCGCCCTGAAAAACGACCGCCATTTGAGAGCGCAGGTCCTGTGGGCGCCAATGATGCGTGGGACGTCCGCCGATCAGAAGCTCGCCGCCACTTATGCTCTCGTGACCGGCAATGATCTGCAGCAAGGTACTCTTGCCAACGCCCGATGGGCCTGCGATTGCCGTGAAACCAGATTCGCGAATGCGCACTGAACAAGCTCTTAGAATCTCCGGTTCGTCCGACGAATACGAAAACGAAACGTTGCGTAGCTCTATAGCACCCAAAGGATGGTCGCCACCACGACTGTCGGTGGATTCTTCTTCGCTGAATACGATGTCCGCGAGTCTGTTCAACGGTACCTCGAGGAGTTTGTATTCAAGAATGCGATCAACGATTCCGCAGCCGCGAGTTGTGAACATTCCAAGATAGGCAACATACGCAGACATCATGCCAATGCTAATCTGACCGTCCAGTCCTCGCAGGGCGAGCAAGTACACCGTCACAATTCGGGCGCCCTGAAACAACATCTGGCGAACGGCACCGTCGACGACGTGCAGGTTGCTGACGCGGATGCGGGTGTTGGTAGCGTCCGCAAACAGATTGCGCCATTCCGATTCCCGCTGTGATTCACCATTCGTGACCTTGATTGACTGCACCGCACGCAGTGTTTCCAGAAAGTGCGTCTGTACCGATGATTCTGCCTGCGCGATATCGCTTGATAGACGCAGGCTCAACGAGAGAATAAGAAACCTCCAACCACACCAAAGCCCAAGAGCCACGACCATGAGCAGCGTTAGCCGGGGTTCGTACAACGTCATCAGCCCCGTTATCAGAATGACGAAGAGTGAGTCGAGTATCAAAGCCGGGATCGACTGCACAACAAAACTCTGAATACGGCCCAACGATTGCACGCGGTGCTGGATGTCACCAAGCTCACGGCTTCGAAAAAAGCGTATTGGCAACTGCAACAGTCGATGCAGCACGCGTGTCGTAAGATCGAAGACTGTTACGTGGCCCAAATAGGTAAACGTCAGCTGCCGCATGACGTTTGCCACCACGTGGATGATTAGCAGAATCGAGAACGCAGCCGCGAGCGTGGTCAAAAGCGGACTATCTCCCTTCGCAAGAACCTGGTCTATGATGATCTGCAAATAGAATGGCGTTGTCAGTAGCAGGATCTCGCAGATCAACGCGAGCAATAATCCGGCCAGAAACTGCCGTCTCATCTTGCCATCGCTTGAAATGAGGTTGCGAAGCTTCAATCGCAGCGGCTGGTTCACCGGTCGAAAGCGTGGTGCGGAGATCACTTCGAGAGCGATGCCCGTAAACGCATCACCAACTACCGCCGCTGATTCCGTGACTACTCCTCTTGCAGGATCATGAACAACAATATGGTCTTTCTTGACGGATTTAAGAACGACGAAATGATTGAAGCGCCAGTGCAGAACACACGGCGTACGCAGATTCCGGAGCTCACCGAAATCACAACGCACCGCACGCGTAGATAGCCCCAGGTCCGTGCAGCAACGGGAGATGTTTGCGAGTGTCGCGCCCTTTAGCGAAACCTCATGCTTGCGCCGCAGGCATGTAAGATCTGTCGGGATGCCATAGTAAGTGGCGACCATCGCCACGCAGGCCAGGCCACATTCGGTTGCGGTCGCCTGCCGAATGACGGGCAGGTTCTTCCTCCCGTTCATGTTGAGCCATGGTCGCGGTGATACGTCTGTTGCCACTTACCTTGCCACACTGCGGCGGAGGCGCAACGGCTCCAGGAGCCAGTCGACGAGGTTTCTTTTCTCGAGGATAATTTCTGCTGCAAGCAACATGCCAGGCCTTAGCGCTGCTGCGCCGATGCTGGTAGTTACGACGGCGTCGTGAATTTCGACCCGTACTTTGTACGTTGCTTCATTTATCGGAAACGGTTGCGGAACTTCACCGGGCAATACCACGAAGTTCGATACGCGCTCTACCCGACCCTTGAACGTGCCGAATTTCTGCGGTGGAAACGCTTCGTAGGAAATTCGTACTGTCTGTCCGGGCCGAACGAAACCCGCTGCCCTCGATGGCACGTATATTTCCGCAGCGAGATCCATGTTTTCGGGCAACACAGTCATCAGTAATTGCCGCGGGGCGATCGAATCACCTTTGCGTACCTCGACGTCAGCGACGATCCCGGTAACCGGGGAAGTCAAAACCGATAATCGTTGCGACTCATGCTCCGCAATTTGTTGGGACAACTGCGTGCGACGCGCTCTTAATGTGGAGCGCTGAATTTTCGCCTGAAAGGGCGCGTTACCCTGTCGCGCCTTTAGCAACTCGCGCTCGCGCTGCTGACTCGCAATGTCTTGATCAAGTCGGGAGAGATCCTGTTCCAGCGCACCGACCTCCTCCTGCTGATGAAGCACATCCCATTCGGTCACCGCGCCACTATCGACAACCGCCTCGATTCGTCGCAGTTTTTCACGGCTCAGATCAACACGGTTTCCCTGCTCTTCAAGCCGCAACAAAAGGGCTCTGACCCCTTTGTCGAAGGCGTGTAGTTGCCGCGTGATCGCTGCGCCCTCCATTTCCTGCTGTTGTTTGGACAACTCCAGTTGCATATCGATTTCGACTATTTCCTCGCGTAATCGCGCGAGAACCTGCTCGTTCTTGTCATTTCCATCCGACAACGTCGAGTCCATCGACAGGTAGATGAGTGGCTCACCAACGCTGACATGATCGCCGGGCGACAGCGTTACTTCCCGGACGACAGCCGCAGTATTGTTTGCGATGCGGACAACGCCAGACCTGGAAATCAACCAACCACGTACAGACTCTTTGCGTGAATACTCTGCGTTACCAATAAATAATGCAGTCGACAGAAAAAGTACGACAAGCAATCCGTTTAGCCATAGCCACGGATGCGGGGTCAAGCAGATTGGACGGCCCGGTGTTTTCTCCGACAACGATTTGATCGCCTGCGTTCGAAACAGGTTTTCTGCGTGAATTCCGTTCATGCGTCGACTGTGAATCACAATCGGCATGACGTTCAAAACGTGAAAAGGCGCAGTACGAAAAGAAATGGCCGCGTGGGCGACCCTTTAGTCAGCTTACATTCCAGAGTCTCGCGATGGATGATTCGCCTGAAGACCGCGGACAAGTGCTTCGTAGTTCCGCCAGCGCCCGCTGGACCGCGAGTGCAGTTCCTCCCGGACCTGCCATAAGCTGGCTGTCTTCACGAGGCTGCTGGTCTGTTGAAACTCGAGTACCCGGGCGTCCCACTCGAGTCCCAGAAAATCAATCAGCCGGCGCATTATCGGTTCCGGCGACTCGACCAGTTCCTCGTAATCGACAGCGAATATGTCCGTGCCGAAACGGGAGCTCCAATGCGCCATGAGGCGGTCTTGCTGCTGATAGTAGTGGGCGGCACTCTCGAGGTCGGTTGCGTAACTGAGGGCGCGGCCAAGTTGCTGGAAATACAAGGACAGACTATTGTCCAGCATGTTTCGTCGAGTATGAATAATTCTCGCCGCCGGAAACAGGGCCTTGATTATTCCCAGATGAAGAAAGTTGTCGGGCCGCTTGTCGGTGATGTTTTCGTAGTGCGGAAACAGCTCCCGCACCCTCGACAGGTATTCGTCGCGAACACGGCACAACTGCTCGCCGGATGCATTCCTGGCGCCCTGCGGGTACGGCGCTAGCTCGCGCCCTATCAGCCAGGGCAGGAAGACGATCTCCCCACCGGCCGTGACCGCGGGATGCGCAGCAAGCATTTGCTCCAATAACGTGGAACCGGAACGAAGCATACCGCAGATAAAAATGGGCGCAGCCGTCGACTGTGTTGCGGCTTGATTAACCCAGTCTGAGTCAAACAAGTCGATCAACTGATCGAATGCCTGCTCTGTTTTTCCTCGGTCGTACGGTGCAGCGCGCCGTTTACCCAGTTCATTGGCAGCTACGTAGGCGGCAGATGCTTTGTCATACAGCTTGAGGTCATCGAATGCTTTGCCCAAGGCAAAGTACAGTCCTTCACGCGCCAGGTTATCTTCTTTCGCTTCTTCGACCGCACTTTCGAGTCTAACGATGAGCTCTTGATGCTCGCTCGTGATTTTTCGTGGGTACGCGAGGCGCGCCAGCGCATCCCAGTGTCTGGGGTTGATGGAAAGTATGCGCTCGTAATACTCGATCGCCTGTTGCTTTTCGTTCGCCTCTTCAAAATGACCGGCCAGATTGTACAAGGCTGGAATGTAGTCCGGGGCGATGTCCAGGGCACGTTGATACATTTCTCTGGCCCCGTTTGCATCTTGCATTTCGGAAAGCAGGACGCCCATATTGGAGTAGACTTCCTCCACCCGGTCGATCTTCAGAAAAATAGATCGTTTGTAGGCGCTCAACGCGTCAGCATATTGTTTCATCCGTGTATACATCTGTGCGAGGTTGTAGTGCGCGACCGGGAGCTCGGGTTGTCGCTGCAGCAGTCGCAGATACTCATCTATAGCCGCTTCCGTCTGACCCACCGAGTCAAGATAACTTGCGAGCCGCGCACAGTAATGCAGGCTATCCGGGTCTTCCTCGGTCAGCGTCCTGAGCGTATCGTAAACCTCATCCAGGCGCTGCTCTTGCAAGTACATATCGGCGAGTGCCTCCAATGCGACATTCCGGTATGTACCGGCCTTCGCCAGCGACCGGTAAACCTGCTCCGCCTCCAGAAGGCGACCTTGGGTATGCAGATTCTTGGCCTTCGCGAAGGCCGTATGAGTGTCAGAAAACATATCCATTCCAGTAGTTCCTTACAGTTCGCAATACCAGCCCGCGCAACATCGTCTAATTCAGACAGCAAAAAAAACGGCTAGTTGCATTGCACAACTAGCCGCTGATTCAGCAACGCTGAATACTTTTTGTTTCTATCAGAAGAAGTCGTGCTTCAGGTTCAGATAGAATCGTGTACCTCTGGCGTCATACAAGGCCTGATCGAACCACGGCCAACCACCTGCGGCAACCTCGGAGAACGGCGGTTCTTCGTCGGTCAGGTTGATAAGTCCAGCCGCAATCTCTGTGGTGTCATTGATGCTGTAGCTACCGCGCAGACCCAACTCCAAGTAGTCGTCAACGGGAAGAGCGGGCCTGCTCGGGTTAACGTTGCAGCTGAAATTCGCTGAGTCGCGGCCGCCTGGCAGATCCTCCGTCTCGTCGAGGTAGCGGAACGTCAATGTGGCGTTCCAGTCCGACGCTTGCCAACCCAGCTGGCCGTTGGCACGCCACTCTGGCTCGCTCGTCGTACCCGTGTCATCACACAGCGGCTGCACTGCAGAGGATTGTCGCTCGTGCTCGAGCAGATAAGCTATGCGCACATCGGCTATGACGGAACCGGAACCCAATTCCCAGCTCGCGCGCGTCGAAAGATCAATGCCGGAGCCGTTTTCCTCAAACAGGTTCTGGTTATTCGAACGAACTTCGCACCCGTTGTTGCAGGTCAGCGCTCCGTTTACACGCGAAACGAGGTCCGGGAAATCCGCCTCGTTGTTCAGGATTTCCTGCGTCGTCAGGGAACCAATCTTGTCCTCAACCTGGATGTTGTAGTAGTCGAGAGCGATCGACCAAGTGTCGGTTGGCTCATAGACCAGACCAACGCTCCAGTTATCGGAAGACTCCGTTTTCAGCAGCGGGTTACCGCCGGACACTGAGCGAATTTCGATGATACGACACGCATTGGTGATATCGGCCGGCGTCGAGGTTGGGTCCTGCGTAACAGTGTTACAGGTCGTCGTATCAACTGCTGATGTTACGCCGAATGATTGGCCAAGGAAAAGTTCGCCGAGGGTCGGTGCCTTGAAGCCCGTGCCGTACGATCCGCGCAGCAACAGGTTGTCGATCGGGCGGAAGGATACGCCAGCCATGTAGGTTGTAGCGTTGTCGTCCCCCTTCGTGCCAAGACCCGTCCACTCGTAATCGTCAAAGCGAGCCGCCAACGACAACTCAATTGTGTCGGTCGGGCTGTAAGAAAGCTCGCCAAAGAACGACGTTGCCTCTCGTTCACCATTGCCGTTCGAGCTGGCACCGCCAGCGACGTCACCGGTGCTCGATGCGACGTCCGCAAGATCGTCGAACGACTGGTCTCTGAATTGTCCGCCGACTGCATATCCGATTGAGCTGCTGCCAATCTCACCGGTCAGATGAGCATTAATCGTGTTTTCGGTGCCCACCGCCTGGCGCTGCGTCGCGAGAGACAGGCCGTTAGCGGCATAGAATGCCGGATCGAATGTTAACCTTGGATCCAGCACTCCGCTGACAACTGCCGCACTAAGGCCACTTCTCGATATCTGGCCACCAACGCCAACGCGGTTCATCTCCGACTCGACGTTCATCAAGCTGATGTCGAGTTCATGGCCCTCACCAAATTCAACGCGACCACCGATAACCGAAGAAAACGCGGTGTTGGTATTATCCGTTGCACGCGGTCCTGCGTCGACCGAACGACGCAGGATATAGACTGAGGGCGAGTTCGCCATATCGGATCCGAGCGCCGCGTCGACCTCTGCAAGAAATGGCGCACCAGTGATATTGAAGAACGCCGGTGCCGCACCATTGCGAACCTCGGTGAAATTGCGGCTGAAGCGGAATTCGCCGTAGCCCGTAAATCGATCGGAAAGTCTGTACTCAGCATTCGCCAGGAAGTTCGTGCGCTGCATTGCCGGTACCGCGTCATACAGCGGCGCAAAGTCGAACGCACATTCGTTACCGCCGAGCCCAAACGTTGAGCTGCGAATGCTCTCTGACGGGCAACCCTGCACAGGATACGAGGTTGCATCTGGACCGAAGTCGAGATAGGTACCAGGTAAACCTGTCGGGCTACGGCCATCGGCGCCGGGCGCACTGGCCGAACCGATGAGCGGCAGACCCGCAGCGTCGACATCGTCTTGTTGCTGATACTCGAACGACAACGTGGCAAAACCTTTGTCGCTGACGACGCCGCCGGTGAGTGCTATCCCGGTACGCGCACCATCACCATCAAGAGAGTCGTCGTAACGAAGGCTCACATCAAGACCTTCATAATTCTGCTTGGTGATGACATTGATAACACCCTGTACAGCGTCAGCGCCGTAAATCGCCGAAGCACCGGTCGACAAATATTCAATTCGGTCAACGGAACCGATCGGGATGAGATTCAGATTGGTTGCACTGTCTCCACCCAGCGGATCCGCTGGCAAGCGGCGACCGTTCAACAGAATGACCACGTAATCATCACCGAAGCCACGGCTGTCAAAATTAGCTGTACCGGCCGTCTGCGACAATGTTGAATTCTCGTTGAAAAGATTGGGACCAGCGAAGCTCGCGGTGAACAGGAAGTCCTGAATACTACCCGCGCCTGAGTTCTCGATGAACTGTGCATCGTAGATTTGTACTGGCGTTACCATTTGCGGATCGAGACGTGGGATTCTGGAACCGGTTACTGTGATCTCCTCCAGTCCGGCTCCGGGTCCCGCGTCGCTTTGTGCTATGGCAAGCCCAGGTATGAGGCTGAGGCACAAAGCACTCTTTATCGCCGTGCTCAAAGCTGTCACTTTGGCCGGCCGTATTTTTCCCTTATTACTCATTCTGAATTCTCCAGTGAAAAATGCTGCAATGTCTTGGCCCTGCCCGATCGCTAACGCGACTACGCAGGGCGCTTGCGGCTATCTGAGCACTGGACAAAAGTGTTGTGAATATGACGCAATACAAGTTACGCGGCATTTTCGCGTCAGCGTTTCTGATACGTATCAGAAGCACCACATATGCGACGGGAAGCGACTGATTACGGACCGATGGAGGATAACTTGAACATGGCCAAATCGCTTCGGCGGTTGAGCATCGATGCAGAATGGCAACGTGTGGTGTGGTGACAACAATTATCTGCGCAAACCACTGTTGCCACCGCCCACTATATTGTCTTCTTGCTAAATGCCGCTTCGAGATACATGCGAAGGGCTGCAGTACCGGTCTTACGCTGTCGCTGACGTGGACTGATTACAACGACGTCCCGGCCTGATGATTCGGTATCCGGCAAGAGATCGACCAGTCGGCCGGACCGAAGATAAGGTTCACACAAATACTGCGGTAAGCGGCTGATACCGAGCCCGGCCAAGGTCGCCTCACGTGCCTCGAGCAGACTCGATACCACATGTTTCGAATTAACAGCCACTGTCGTTACCACATCGTTACGCTTGAATCGCCATGAATGGCGTTCACTGCTGCTGCTTTCGACGATACACTCGTGCGCCTCCAGATCGAACGGCGACATTACCGGAGCATGTCGCGATGCGTAGTCAGTACTGGCGAATATCGACTGACGCACATATGCAATGGTGTTCGTCCAGGCGCCGGCGACAACCAATGGAGCCAAAGTAATACCAAGATCCACCGACTCGATTGCCTCCTCGGTCCAGATCGTAATGGGATGTCGTTCGATCCGAATACCGGAGTTCTCAGCCTCGAACTCTGCCAGTCTCGGTTCCAGATACCGATCTATGATGTCGGGCGGTGCGCCGATCACCAGCGGCGCCGTGTTAGTTATTATCGAACCAATAGTCGCCATCGCCTGTGCGTTCCTGGCCGACTCCAGGAGCAATTCACATTGGTCAAGACATCGGCGCCCTGCATCAGTGACGGTAATATGTTTTGGCGATCGGTCAAGAAGCTTGACTCCAAGCGTACGTTCCAGGGCCCCAAGTCTGCGACTGATCGTCGTTCTTTCCATACCCAGGTCCGCGGCGCATCGAGAAATACCACCCGTCTGGACGATCTTGGCAAACAACGCCAAGTTTGCTAGCTGTTTGAGCTCACCCTGCATCTTCATAACCTCTGATAATTTGCGCCAAACGATAGCGCGAGCCAATATTTTTACGTTCTGTAGGTAAGACACGCCGCAAGGCGAAAATGTTTTTACGTTTTGTGCGTTGGAACATTGATTAGCGGTCGAAACGTGCGGAGTTTTTGAAACGATAGAAAGTTTCATCTGTACGTATTTAATACATAGAATTAAAGTGAACCTTGCGATCAGACCTGTTGTCACAGCCTAGAGCAGTTGCGCATTTGCACTGGGGGAGGGTAGTTGTGAGCGCTCAGAAGAGACGATCAGAATTGGACAAGTACGACGTTGCGATACTTTCTGCACTCGCGACGAACACGCGGCTGACAACTGTCGAGATCGCGGCTATGGTGCATTTATCACGCACAGCGGTGTCACGTCGTATCACCGCTTTGAAGAGAGCTCGGGTTCTAAACGATGCTGCGGAGGTTTTGAATTACGAACCACTTGGTTTCGCCGTTCGAGCCGTCGTCGAAATCAAGTCACCAAGTCAGGCAGCCACGGCACTAAGAAAACGCCTCCGCGTTCAACCTGAAGTCCTCACCGTTGCCGTTATCGCTGGAAACGGTTTACTAAGCCTCGATGTAATAGCTGTCGACATGGAGCATTTGCATGAGTTCATTCATACCTTACAAAGAAGCGGAGAAACATCGACAAAAATCATTTTCTCTGAAGACAAGTCTGAACTCACTTTAGTGCAGCGCTTGCGAATGTTAAACGAGCATGTCGACAATGGCCTCGTAAGAGCATAGGCGCTACTGTTATCCTCCCGGCATGGAGCATGCCGACGTAATCATTATTGGCGGAGGAGCCGCCGGTCTCATGTGCGCGATTGCCGCAGGACAACGCGGTCGTCGGGTCATCGTGCTCGAGGGTTCGAACAAAGTCGGCAAGAAAATTCTGATGTCCGGCGGTGGGCGTTGCAACTTCACCAACCTTTACACCGAACCGTCGCGGTTTATCAGCGCGAACCCGCACTTCTGC
>JAJFKQ010000256.1 GCA_021773155.1 Woeseiaceae bacterium
TAGGACGCCGCATGCCTTTTGGATTACTTAAATTCGGGCTGAGTAAGGCCTATCCTGCGCAACATCACTTCACGCCAGCGAATACGGAGCTCAAAAAGCATTACGACGTGGTGATTATCGGCGCCGGCGGCCACGGCACGAGTATTGCCTACTATCTTGCGAAATATCACGGCGTGACCAATATTGCGGTACTCGACAAAGGCTACCTGGGTGGTGGCAGCACGACCCGGAACACCGCCGTGATTCGCTCCAATTACCTGACCGAAGAAGGCGTCACATTCTATCGTGAGTCGGTCAAGCTCTTTCAAGACATGAGTAACGAATTCGGCTTCAACGTCATGATGGAAAACCGGGGCCAACTCACTCTGGCCCACAATGACGCAACCATTCGGAGCTTTCGCTGGCGGGCCGAAGTTAATCAGCACCTGGGTGTGCGGTCCGAACTCGTGGACCGTCAAGCGATCAGAGAGCTGGTTCCTAATCTCAATATGTCCGAAGACGTACGATTTCCGATCATCGCAGGGCTTTGGCACGCGGACGGGGCAACTGCTCGACACGATGCGGTCGCGTGGGGCTATGCCAAGGGTGCCTGCGAGCTGGGCGTCGAACTACACCAGTTGACGGAAGTCCAGGATATCGAAGTGACCCAGGGCAAAATTACGGCAGTCAAGACCAATCGCGGCCGGGTCGAGTGCGGCAGCGCAGTACAGGCCGTGGCCGGCGCCAGCTCCATTGTTGGAATGCAAGCGGGTATTCGATTACCCATTCATTCCTATCCACTGCAGGCGATGGTTACCCAGGCGTACAAGCCGCTGCTAACACCGCATGTCAGTTCGCCCCAGTTCCATGTCTATCTGCACCAGACTTCGCGCGGTGAATTCGTGATCGGCGGTGGCTCTGACCCCTACCCGTTGTATAGCACTCGCGCCACACTGGATCAGAAAGAGTCGCTTGCTGCAGCAGCATTGGAACTCTTCCCATTCTTGTCTCAGGTACGTGTGATGCGTCAATGGGCCGGCACCACCGACATGACGCCCGACTACAGTCCGATCATGGGTTTGAGTCCGGTTGAAAATTATTACCTCGATGCCGGCTGGGGAACCTGGGGATTTAAGGCGACTCCGATTTGTGGCAAGACTATGGCTGAACTGGTCGCGACCGGGCGTGTCCCCGAGATCATCCGGCCGTTCGAGCTGGAGCGCTTCTACCGTTTCGAACAAATCAACGAAGCCGGCGCAACCGCCGCGAGCCACTGATGCGGGCCCGCCGATGAAAATTATGAACTGTCCGTTGAATGGCCCCCGCAACATCGCGGAGTTTTCCTACGGCGGCGAGTTCCACCGCATGCCCGATCCATCGCACTGCGAACCGCGGGCATGGGCAGAGTATGTCTTCTTTCATGACAATGACGCAGGCATCGTGACCGAGTGGTGGTATCACAATGCGACCTCCTATTGGTTTCTGGCGGAACGCAACACCATTAGCGACGAAATCATTCGGACCTTTCCCGCAAGTGACGTATTCAGAGAGCCTGTTCATTTCAGCGACGAGACCGATGCGGGGCACAATTGATGTCTTCCATTAATCGTCTTCCGGCACCGTACGGGCTCCTGCTAGACCGCAACAAGAGCATTACGTTCAGCTTTGAGAATCAGCGTTATCAGGGCGTTTCGGGTGACAGTATCGCCAGCGCTCTGGCTGCGAACGGCCATTGGTTGCTGAGCCGTTCCTTCAAATACCATCGGCCGCGCGGCGTTCTAACCATGGCCGGGCAGGATGCGAATACTCTGGTACAGCTACCGGCAGACCCGAACGTGCTGGCCGACCGCGAAACTATCACGTCCGGGATGGAGGTCATGGGTCAGAACTATAGCGGCAGTCTCAAGAGAGACCGCGATGCCTTTATAGGATTCTTCTCAAGATTCCTGCCGGTCGGTTTTTATTACAAAGCCTTTTTCAGACCAAAGGGCGCCTGGGAAAAGTGGGCACGCATCATTCGTCAGAAAGCCGGCCTGGGTGTCGTTGATCAAAGCTACAAGCCCGAGTACTTCGACAAGCAATATGGGTTTTACGACGTGCTGGTAGCAGGCGCAGGCCCTGCAGGAATGGAGGCCGCACTACAAGCTGCGAACTCCGGCGCGGAAGTCCTGCTGGTCGATGAGAACCCAATCTTGGGCGGGTCCCTGAACTATGCCCGGCTTGATGTGCGGGGACAACGAGCTCGTGCACTGCGGATGAAGATGGTTGCCGACATCGAAGCCAATGACAAAATCGACGTCATGGTGGACGCAGTGTGCAATGGCTGGTACGCGGATAACTGGCTGCCGATTATCCAGGGCCGACGTCTCTACAAGATTCGGCCCAGCGAGACCATCATGTGTGTGGGTGCCCTGGAACAACATGCAGTGTTTCGCAACAATGATCTGCCGGGAATCATGATGAGCAGCGCCGCACAACGGCTGATGCATCTGTTCGGTGTTCGACCCGGCAATACTGCAGTGATACTCGCCGGTAATAATGACGCGTACGGGGTCGCGCTCGACTTACTGGATGCCGGCGTCGACGTACAGCGAATTGTCGAGCTTAGAGAGAACCCCCGATATGACGATATCGCGCGCTCCGCTATTGCTCGGAATGTTGCCGTGACAACAGGCCATGCGGTCTACGCGGCACTGCCAGATCCCAAGACGAAGCACCTTGGC
>JAJFKQ010000257.1 GCA_021773155.1 Woeseiaceae bacterium
TGTCGAGAGAAAGGGCTCGCCACCACCGAGAATTTCATACAATGGTGTGTTGAACGATTGTGCAAACAGATCGTAGACCGCCACTTCGACGGCCGCTTTGGCGCTGTAGTTCTTGAACATCGAGGCCTGGATCAATTCGACGATGTGATTGAGATTCTGTACGTCTTCACCCTGAATGGCCGGCAAAATGACGGTGCGGATGGCCTCGATTATCGAACCGTGCGTCTCGCCGGTGATAACCGCAGTCGCGGGCGCACTGCCGTAGCCGCGATGGCCGGTGTCAGTGTTGAGAATAACGACCACGTCTTCCATATGCTCAACCGTGCGCAGGGCAGTTTTGAACGGCGTGTGCAGCGGTACTCGCAGCTTGCCAATGTCAATGCTTGTGATTTTCATTGTCTGGTCCGTTGTCTTTAAGTGCATATTATTTTTCGCCGAGAATAAAATATTCTATTACGAATAGATACTGAATAATAAATTCAGGCTTCCGCGGGTGATGTCTCTGCATCGTCGGCAGCCGGTTCCGGGTCAGACTGCTCTGGTTCGTTCTGTTGCGGCTCGATTTGCAGCAGCTCGTCGAGCTGTTCAGGGTGGTACTTCTCGATCAGGGCAAACAGGGTCGCGGTGGTCTCAAATGTCGGTGTACTCGTCACGTTCATTGGCCGAAAATGCATCTGGAACGCTCTTAACACGTTGCGGGTTTGCTCGTCGTCCTCGCCGGTGACCTCAATGCCATAGCCGTACGCGCTCAGAGCCCTCTGTACGTTAGCCAAGGGCAAGGGCTGCACGCGAAACTGCTCCCAGTAGCGAATCACGGCCTCATCGTCGAACCATGCGCCGTACCCTAAAACTGCGAGCCGCTGCCAGGGAAAGCGCGGGCCCGGATCGATCTTGCGGTCCGGCGCAATGTCGGAGTGGCCAATGATATGGGTCGGTTTGACGTCCGGGTGTCGCTCAAGGATGTCATCGAGTAAATCGACGAGTTGGGCGATCTGTGAATCCGCGAAGTCGGGATAAAAGCAAATTCGATCGGGGTTGCCCGTGTACGGATCTACGTCCATTCCGCCGGAATGACACCAGGTCTGATTCACGAGTTCAATGCCAATCGACTGGTCATTCAGGCCACTTTTGCCAGCCCAGTGACTCGTACCGGCATGCCACGCGCGCTGTGACTCCGGAACCAGTTCGTACGTTTGCACGCGGGACTTGCCGTAGGTCTTGTCATCGGGTTCCGGTATCAGATAATGTGAGCTAACGGAGTTGGAAGAGGGCACGGTAAGGATCCTGAGTGAATCCGCGAAGTTAGCTGTCGTGTGATGAATCACGACAATACTGACACGGCTGTTGTAATTGGCCGACGGTGCGTCACGCAGGCTCGTACAAGCACTCAAAATAACAAATAGGAATAAAATACCATATATGGAGGTTTGTGGGCGTGGCTTTGGCATCGGTCGCTCTCTCATGTCTCCGGATCGGACTCTTAGGAATAAATAATTCTTTACTTTTCCGTTCTCGATGATATTTTATCCCGAACAAAGTAGTCGTAGTCAAGAAAACCATTCATGTCTTTAGGGGGACATAATAATGACCATGCGTAAGGGTAACGCGCCTGCATCATCGCGGCGTGCATTTGGTGTTGTCTGGAGTTGGCTTGCAGTGGGTATAGGCGTCGCGTTTTTTGCCGCGCCCGCACACGCCCAGCAAACAGGCGATATTTCGGGTCAGGTTACCGATGCCGGCGGCACGAGCATCGACGGCGTCAGCATTACGGCAAGCGGTGATGTACTGCCGCAGGCGAGAAGCACAACGACCGCGAACGGCGGCAGGTATCGCTTCCGTTTGTTACCACCGGGTAACTACCAACTTGTGTTCACTTTTGCGGATGGCAGTCAATCCACGCGCGGCGTTGCGGTGCTGCTGCAGCAGACGGCCAAGGTTAACGTCGCCCAGAGTTCCGGTGCGGACATGGAAGAAATTGTCGTTACCGGTACTGCATTGGTAGCCGACACTGGTCAGGGGGCGTTGAAGAATTCGATAAGCGCATCAACCATCGATTCGTTGCCGGTTGGTCAGGAATACCGAGACCTGCAGAAGTTGATCCCAGGGGTGCAGTACTCCGAGGATTCTGTACGCGGGCCGAGTGCTGGCGGCAGTGGTCAGGATAACGGCTACCAATTCGATGGCGTTGACATATCGCTACCGATGTTTGGCACCTTATCGGCTGAACCGTCCTCGCATGATATTGCCCAGGTTTCGGTAGTCCGAGGTGGAGCTAAAGCGATCGGCTTCAACCGCTCCGGCGGATTCCTGATGAATACCGTCAGCAAGAGCGGCACCAATGAGCTTCATGGTGAAGTTAGCTACCAGTCGCAATCAGCCAGCATGACGGGTGATCGGGAAACGGGCGATAACCCGACCGAATTTGACGAAGACAAGACCTGGACAACATTGAGTCTCGGTGGCCCGATTATTCGTGATCGCTTGTACTTTTATACGTCCTACTACCGACCGGAAGCCGACCGCTCCAACAGCGCGAACGCATATGGCAGCGTGCCCGATTTCGATGATTCGAGAGATGAGTTTTTTGGCAAGCTGACGTTGTCGCTGACGGATTCCATTCTACTGGATGGCAGTTACCGGACATCGGACCACACGATTAACAACCGCGGGGTCGGTGATTTTGAAGCGGGAACGACTTCCGAGGGCGACGAAGCGACACTTGATATTGCAATCCTGGAAGGCTCATGGATTATCAGCGATGAAAGTTCGTTTAATTTCAAGTTTACGGATTTTGAGAACAAGACTGCGTCGAGGCCGGATACATTATTCAGTTTCCCGATTGCAGCAGGAGACTCACTGAATATCTCCGCCCTTGACCAGCAGGGATTGTTTGTCGTGCCCAGGACAACAGGCGGTACTGATCCAGCTTTCGACGCATTTATCCAGCCGTTTATTGACCAATATGGTTTTGGCGATCCTACCGGCGGCGGCCTTGTGGGTGGTGCGAGCACGATCAACGATCAGGATTTTTTCCGGACGAGCTACGAAGTCGGCTTCGATCATCTGATCTACGCCGGGAACATGACGCACGACATTCATATCGGTTACCAGTACCAGGAAATCGAAGAGGATCTTGCGAGGCTTTCCAACGGTTGGGGCGTGATCACGATGCCGAGTGCCGAGTTTACCGGTGCTGGCGATCAAGTCTTCTTCGAGGCCCGCATTAATCAGATGAGTCTCGGCTTGGGCGGCGGTTCAGTTCCGCCGGTGATCAATTCGAGATCGGAATTGCAGAGCTTCGAAATCAACGATTCGATTGAGATGGGCGACTGGACATACAATATCGGAGTACTCATCAGCAATGACATTCTCTTCGGATCAGGCCTGGCCCCGGAGCCAAGCAACCCGATTACAGGGCTCACGCCGTCGCCGGGTACACGCTACAAGATGTATGAAGTTGACTGGTCCGACATGATCCAGCCACGCCTCGGCGCAAATTGGGACTACTCAGACACAAGTTCTGTCTACTTCAACTACGCCCGATATAATCCGTCAGCTTCATCCCTGGCCCGTGCAGCATCGTGGGATCGAAATCTACGGCGCACGATCGACGTTCAGTTCGATGCTAACGGAAACTTCCTTGACATCGATCCTGTCCGCTCATCGTCAGGCAAGGTGTTTCAGGACGACATGACTCCGCGAGGTATTGACGAGTTTCTTGTCGGCTGGACAAGTGAAGTCTCGGGTGACCTGCTTGTCAGGGCGCACGTGCGCTATCGTGAAGGTGATCATTTCTGGGAAGACACCAACAACAATGCTCGTTCGAGGTTCGAACCACCGCCGGGAATTCCGACCGAGGACTATATTCCGAATCTCGGAAGCTCTTCAACACCCGGCACCATCCGTGGTGAGATCGGCGGCTCATCCTACGTCATTGCCGAGCTCGATGGCGCGTATACCAAGTACTGGGAGGCGAGCATTGAAGCCGAATACAATGTCGATAAGCTGTCCGTTACCGGATCCTACGTCTGGAGCCATTACTACGGTAACTTCGATCAGGATAATTCCACGACCGAGAATGATGCCAATACGTTCATTGGTTCGTCATTCATAGCCGATGGTGCAGGCCGACAGCTCTGGAACAACCGCGATGGTAATCTGCGCGGGGACCGCCGCCACATGTTTAAGGTGTATGGTTCCTATCAGTTTGACTGGAATGGCCGAGCTGGTGCGTATTTCGTTTATCAGTCGGGTCAGCCGTGGGAGGCATGGGATGTGGAGGTCTATCGTCACCTGACGGGTAGTTCCAGTGACACGAGCCGATACGCGGAACCTGCAGGTACACGGACTACGCCGACACACTGGCAGCTGGACCTGAATTACACCCATAACTTCGAAGTCTTTGCGGACCACAATGTTCAGTTACGGTTCGACGTGTTCAACGTTTTCGACAAGCAGACGGGCTATAACATTCAGAACAAGGTCAATAGTACCGACTTTGGCGATCCGCGTGATTTCTACAATCCACAGCGCATCCAGGTGGCTGTGAAGTACCAGTTCTAACGACAGGCTGAGCATTCAGTAGCATGTGGGTTGAACATGCGTCATGCGCCTGCCGGAACCCGTCCCCCGGGGAAGGCAGGAGCATGGCGCAATTTTTTATTGCGCTATTGCTATTGCTGTTGCTGGTGAACGTCGCAGCTACGGCCGACGACGGCAAAAAAAAAAGCACTATCCTTGAACTGCCACCCATCAATGCCGGTGCTTATCACACGATCGCGGGCCGCATTTTCGCGAA
The DNA here is from genome assembly GCA_021773155.1 of Woeseiaceae bacterium. Lineage (GTDB taxonomy): Bacteria > Pseudomonadota > Gammaproteobacteria > Steroidobacterales > Woeseiaceae > UBA1847. Next base: position 4,799 of record JAJFKQ010000257.1, read on the forward strand.
CGAAACCCGCGCCCAAACGCGCTATCTGACCTATTGGGGTGCTGGCGAGGACTTTCCGTCGCTGGGTATTGGCCATTTCATCTGGTTTCCGGATGGAGTCGATGCGCCGTTCGATGAGTCCTTTCCGTCGATGGTGAATTACGTCAGGCAACATGCCGGCACCTGTTCTTCCATGCCGGGCTGGCTAAGCGATCTGCATCCCTTTGCAGCACCCTGGCAGAGCAAGCAGAAATTCGATGAAGAACAGCAATCCGAACGCATGCTTGAACTCAGACGATGGCTGATTGATACAGCGCCACATCAGGCACGCTACATCGTCGCCAGCTTCAGTGCGCGCTGGAACGAACTGCCGATGCCAGCAGAGCAGAAAATTCCACTGACGCGATTGCTGCAACGTCTCGTACAGACGCCGCAGGGACTGTTTGCCGTTGTTGATTACTACAATTTCAAAGGACTGGGCAGCAACCCGAGAGAACGCTACCACGGTGAAGGTTGGGGCCTCGTCCAGGTACTTGACGATATTTCGGAGCAGCCGGACTCTGCCAGCGCTACCGATTTGCTGGAGCGATTCAGCAAGGCGGCAGCGGAGCGTCTCGCCAGGCGCGT
>JAJFKQ010000258.1 GCA_021773155.1 Woeseiaceae bacterium
AGCTTGTCGTACATATTGCCCACGGTTGGATTGGACCCAATGCCCGAGGTGGTATCGGATTCGCCGCACTTGGTGGAGATCCAGAGATCGGAAATATCGCATTCTTCACGCTGACGTTCCGTAGCCCAGTGCACGAACTCTTTCGCTTTGCGTGACGCTTCCGCAATCGTCGTGATGTCACCGTTCTTCTCTATGGCGAAACCGGCGACTGGCTTGCCTGTTGCTGCGATGCCATCCACAACTTGCTGCGTCCAGATGGGTTCGATACCAATCACGACGCATGCTGCAACATTGGGATTGGATCCCGTCCCAATCATGGTACGAAAGTGCAAATCCAGATCTTCACCAAATTGCAGGCGCCCATAGGCATGGGGTAATGCGATAGTGCCCTGGATATTGTTTGCGACGGCTTCGCAGGCGGCATTGGAAATGTCGTCCAGCGGCAAAACGGCTACGTAGTTGCGTACACCGACACGACCATTCTCACGCCGGTATCCCATAAAAGTATTGTTCATTGACATCGTCGTCAGCTCCCTTACCAGCGCTTTGTTTTGAGGTTGTGAACGTGTACATGGCCACCCTTGGTCACCGTTTCCACGATGCGACCAATGTCTTCGCCGTATTTCACGACGGTGTCATCCGGTGCAAGATCGCTCAAAGCAATCTTGTGGCCGATGGGAACATCCTGTTCGGCGACGAGTTTAAAATCCGAATTATCTTCTGTGACAACGCACAGCATTTCGGTACCGGCGCGTAGATCTTCAACGACAACAACGCCTACGTTGTCGCCCTTATCGTGTACCAGCAATTGGGGAATAGCCATCTGTCCAAACCTCTTGTTGATCTTGCTCAAGCCCGTGTATGGTTTTTATGTCTTATATAAGATACATTATCTTCGTAACTGGAGCAATGCTAGAAGTGCCATTATCCCGAGCGTACGGAGATAAAATACCCGTGACATCGATACCCGATTTCCAACCACTTTATAAGCAGGTTTACGCTGTCTTTGTCCGGCGCATCTCAGAGGGCGCTTGGCGACCGGGGCAGGCAATTCCCAGTGAGCAGGCTCTGGCGCGGGAACTGGGTGTAAGCCAGGGAACCGTACGCAAGGCGATGGATACGCTCGCAAGCGAAAACCTTATTCTGCGCCGTCAGGGCAAAGGTAGTTTCGTTGCCGAACACACCCAGGAGCATGCGCTGTTTCGCTTTTTTCGTCTTGCGCGACCCAGACCGGCGCGTGAGCGGGTAACGCCACAACTCGGCGAGGAAACAGTCAGGAGTCGGTCAGCCAATGATGTGGAAAGGGCCAGACTGGCGCTTAGGAAAGGCGCTCGTGTTGTCGAGATTCGACGAACTCGCCTCATTGACGGCGCCCCCAAAGTGGTCGAAAAAATCATTCTTCCGCTTGGCCTGTTTCCCGGTATCGATAAACAGCGGACCTTGCCAAACACGCTTTACTCCCTCTATCAGGGAGTTTACGGAGTCAGTATTTCTGTCGCCAAAGAGGAATTGCGGGCTGTACGTGCTAACAAGGGCGACGCAAAGACACTCGGACTCGAACCTGGAACGCCTTTGTTACAGATCGATCGCGTGGCTGTTGCGCTGGACGGGCAGCCGGTCGAGTGGCGCGTAAGCCGATGTGATACACGTGACATCGTCTACGCCGTTGACGTGAACTAATAAGGAGCGGGCCAACTCCTGGCACTTTGTGGGGACTAATGCTTAACTACTTAACACTCGAAACAACGCGTTTGCTCCGAGTTGCAGGAAGCTTCTCGCTGCTGTTAATCATCTCAGCAGCGGCGACCGCTGAAGTAACGTATTTTGAAGTCGAGGCACGCGGCAACCTGCCGGGCAACAAGCCATATGGGCTTGCCGGGGAGTATGAAAAACTCTCGGGACGGGTCTATTTCGAAATCGATCCGAGTGATCCCGCCAATCAAATTATCGTCGACATCGAATACGCGCCTTTGAACGCGGCGGGGAAGGTCGAGTTCTCGGCAGATTTCTTTCTGCTTAAACCCAAGGACATGCAGCGTGGCAATGGCACGCTGCTCTTTGGTACTTCAAACCGCGGCAGCAAGAGACTGTTAACATTCTTCAACCACGCATCTGCCGAAGGCCGAAAGTGGGATGCACCCGATCCGGAGACCGAAACCAATCTCGGTGATGGATTCCTGATGCGCCAGGGTTTTACCCTGTTGTGGATCGGTTGGCAGTTCGATACGCCAAAAAATGGTGAGAACCTGCGCGCCTATCTTCCGATCGCTGTTGACGGGGATCGGCCCATTGAAGGTTTCGCACGTAGTGATTTCGTCGTCACGGAAAAAATGTTCGACTTCACTCTCGGCGACCGCAATCACATTGCCTATCCGACTTCGGACCCGGCCGATCCGAACAACGTCCTGACAGTTCGTGGCTCCGTAGAGGAACCCCGACGAATCATTCCCCGTGATCAGTGGATGTTCGCACGGCGGGATGGCGACGAAGTGGTAGCCGATCTGACTCGCGTCTACCTGCCATCAGGCTTTGAGCCTGGAAAGATATATGAAGTGGTCTATAAAGCCCGAAACCCGACGATTATTGGGCTCGGGCCAACGGCCGTTCGCGATGTCGTATCGCGGCTCAAATATCATTCGGCTGACGCCCTGTCGATTCCAGAGGGGGCGATCAAGCGCACCATCGGCTTTGGGCTGTCGCAGCCAGGCCGCTTTTTACGCAGCTTCATCTACGAGGGCTTTAACGGAGACACGAATCGACGCAAGGTCTTTGACGGTGTCATGTCCCATATAGCCGGTGCCGGCAGAGGCAGCTTCAATCTTCGTTTTGGACAGGCGTCCCGAGACGCTCATGCGTTTCTTAACTTCTTCTACCCCACCGATATTTTTCCGTTCACCGATGTAGAACAAATAGATCCGGTGACCGGGCAGACCGGTGGCCTGCTTGCGTCCGTTGACCCGAAGTTCATGCCTAAGTTTTTCCAAACCAATTCGTCATATGAATACTGGGGTCGAGCCGCCTCACTGCTGCATACCACAGTGGATGGCAGTGAGGACGCCGCCATGTTGGAAAACGCTCGAATTTACCACTTCGCTGGTGGCCAACACCTGCCCGACAAGTTTCCGCCGCGGCCGAAGAACGGTCAGCAACTGAACAACCCCAACGACTATTCATGGGCAATGCGGGCATTACTCCTGGCGATGAATCGCTGGATTACGGATGGCACAACGCCGCCGCCGAGCCGCTACCCGAGAATCGATGACGGTACGCTGGTTGAACTCTCCCTACTCCGCTTTCCTGCGTTGCCCGGCATAGAAATTCCAACGCGGCCTCATAAAGCCTACCGCGTTGACTACGGTCCCGACTTCGCAAGCCAGGGTATCATTAGCAAGCAACCGCCGGAGCTTGGTCCGGCGTTTCCAATACGGGTCCCGCAGGTAAACCTTGACGGCAATGAAACCGGTGGACTTAGTATGCCGGGGGTCGCTGTACCACTTGCGACCTATACCGGCTGGAATCTCTACAGTCCAGCGTATGGACCCGTAGATGAGCTTGCGCACATGTCAGGCTCCTACATTCCTTTCGCGACAACCGAGGCCGAGCGGCTCGCCATAGCCGATCCACGACCGTCCATACGCGAGCGTTATTCGGATCGGGCCCAATACCTTGGGCTGGTTGC
>JAJFKQ010000259.1 GCA_021773155.1 Woeseiaceae bacterium
AAAGCGGATGACAAGATTGACGCGATTGTTAACAACCTGATCGGGCGCGGTCAGTCACGGCCAAGAAAAGTCAAGACGTTGCAAAACACGATTAGTCATCTGGTTTCCGAGGAACTGAGTAACGCCGAACTCACAACTCTCATCGACGAGTTGCAGAAAAGAAAATTTATTGTCGTTACCAACGGGAATATTCGTTACACGTTGCCACAGTAGAGATCGCCTAAAAAATCGCCCGTATCAATAGCACAGAAGCCCAGCAATGCCTGCTACCGGTAGCCGAAACTGACTGGCTTAATTCGCCTCAATCAGAGTGACCATCGTGTCCTCGCGGACACCATCTTCTGCCGCAGCAGCCTGACCTTCGTCCGAACTCAGCATTGCGTTCAACGCGTCCATGTCTCTCACACCGATGACCAGTCCGGTCAGATTCGGATTGTCAGCACTGCGAAAGGTGTGCACTTTCGCTGCGCCATTCTCTGTAAACAACTTGTGGCGGCTGTCATCACCTGTCCAGGCGGACATCCAGTGATTCGCGTCATCGACTTCATGCATGATCATGAGATGGGTCATCGCCATCTTGTGTTTCTTCGGTTGTGGCATCGAGTCATTGTTAAAGATGTCATTGGCAATACGCCACTGGCCATCATCACCGCGACGCCAGGTCTCGATGTACTTGCCGGTACCAACCTGTTCGCCGCCAGCCTGAACCGTGAATGTGCCAACGATGTAACCAACATCACCAGATACGGTTGCCTCGACGATCGTGGTCTCACCACTCTGACCAGCATCGATCATGGCGCCAAAAGCGGCACGTACACCGTCTTGGCCGCTGGTCATTTCACCACCGGGTGGTAGCAGGCGGGCATCGTCTGTGTACAGGTTTACGAGCGCATCGATGTCTTTTGCGTTCAATGCCGCTTCCCAGGCATCCGAGCCTGCTTCAATGCCGGCAGTGTCGGATGACGGCGCGCTTTGGCCGCAAGCGGTTGCAAGCAGCAATAACGGGATCAGGGAAATAAGTTTATTCATGTTCGAATCCTCCGAGGAAACAAATCAGGTAGTGCATAAGCTTCGGATGCCAATCCTAGCAGGGAATTCGCATGGCGGGGGTTTCGTCAGGCATAAAAAAGCCCCGCACAAGGCGGGGCTTTGAATGTTACAGCTTGAATCTTCTAACGGCCGAAGTAGAAGCGGCCGTTTAACGTGTAAGCTGTCGCGTCGTCGCTCCAGCTGCCGCCGAGACCAAGTGCGAAAGCATCGGAGAAACTGTAAAGCGCGCCAACCGAAAATGCGGTGTCGTCGTCGCCGTCCCCAAAATCGACATAGTCGACCCCGGCGTCGACCTCGAGTTCTTCACTCGCGGCAAAGCGCAGGCCAATTCCGAAGCCTAGACCGTTGTCGTCGGTACCGGGGAATCCTCCGGGTGCGTCGAGCTCAATGTACTCATAAGAAAACCGTGCAAACGCATCGACAGTCGGTGACATCTCGGTGTTGTAGCCGATGCCCGCACTGAGCGCGCTTAGATCTATACCGAAATCGAGACCGATAGATTGATAGCCGCCGAACACATGCCAATCAGGGTTAATGGCGAACGAACCTGAGATGCCAAGGCCGTCGCCATCGACACTGATATCGTCGAATTCAAGATTGCCGTAATCAAGTTGCAAATAGCTGTAATCGAAATCGTCCGCGTTTGCAGAAAACGAAAACGCCAGAACCAGTAGTACTAGTGATGAACGCAACATTACGTTCTCCTTTTATATGCCCAAGTTGTGCGCATATTGTCTAATAACGAATGTGAATGCGGGCTGAATTGCTTAACTGAACATCACTCGTGGCCTTTCCACCCAGGACCACGCACGGCGCGGCCAGGCGTGGCACCGGTATGTTCACCATCCTTTAGCACTTGCTCGCCATTGACGAATACGTGAATCATGCCGGTCGCATACTGATGCGGCTCCACAAACGTCGCGTGGTCCTGAATGGTGTCAGGATCGAACACGACTACGTCAGCAAAGAAGCCTTGCTTCAATTCACCGCGACGATCGATTCTCATATTGTGAGCCGGCAATGCTGCCAGTTTTCGAATGGCGTCCTGCAGTGTGATGACATTCTCATCACGAACGTATTTGCCTAGCACGCGCGCAAAGCTGCCGTAGGCACGCGGGTGCGGGTTACTGTTCAGGAATACGCCTTCGGGGGCCTGCGATGCCGCGTCTGAATTAAAGCTGACCCAGGGGAGGGCAACCGCTCTACGTACGATGTCCTCGGACTGTGTGAAGTAGACCGTTCCTATTCGGCTGCCGTCCTCGATGATGAGGTCCATGATCGTTTCCTCGGGTGTCGTGCCCCGCATAGCCGCTACCTCGGCAACCGTCTTGCCGGTTAAATGCCTTAACGCTTCATTCTTGAAGCTGACCATAAGAATATTGTCCGGTGTTCCCGGCGCCAGAAACATGTTTTCCCAGTCATCCGATGGCGTGTTCATTTCACGAATGATTTGCTCGCGAGTTGCGGGGTCGCTCATGCGTTCCAGCGAGGCCTCGAAACCGCCTTCCTGTACCCAGGGCGGTATCGTGACGTTTAACCCGGTCGAACCGGCAGGATAGGTGTAGACGTCGGCCGTTATCTCAAGACCCTGTGCCCTGGCATCCTCGACCATCGTGATGGCCTCGTCGAACCGTGGCCAGTTAGCTTGTCCCGACGACTTGAGGTGGTAGATCTCTGCGCGAATGTTTGCCTCTTGTGCAATCGTTAACAGCTCAGCGACAGCCGCAACCATGTGCGCGCCTTCGTCGCGCATGTGCGAGATGTACATGCCATCGTACTCAGCGGCCACTTTGGAGAGGGCGATCAATTCCTTAGTTTCTGCGAACAGACCAGGCGGATACATCAACGACGACGCCACACCCAAAGCGCCGTCTTCCATGGCGGTTCGTACGAGCGCACGCATCTGGTCGAGTTCCTCAGGTGTCGGAGCGCGGTCTTCATGTCCGATGACAAACTCGCGCGGCGTTGCTGATCCGATGAAAGAGGCAACGTTGGGCGAGATGCCTCGTCGTTCCAGATAGTCGAGATATTCAGCGAGCGTCGTCCACTCGACGTCATAGCGGATATCGCCTTGCTGGCTGCCCATCTCCTCTTTCATCGCATCATTAAGCGGACCCATGGAATGGCCTTCGCCCATGATCTCAAGGGTTACACCCTGGCGAATATCACTTTGTGAACGACCGTCTTCGATCAACGACTCGTTGGACCAGGACATCATGTTCACGAAACCAGGTGCGACGGCGAGGCCATTCACATCGATTTCTAGCGGCGCTGTGGCTTTACCTATGTCGCCAAGCGCAACGATCTTGTCGCCATCAATGGCAACGTCGCCGATAAACGGGTCTCCACCACTGCCGTCGTAAACAGTTCCGCCACGCAAGATGACGTCGTGCGAGGTTGGCGGCGTACAGGCCACCAGCAGTCCGCAGATAATTAAGGTGCTGGCGGCCAGCCGGACGATGCGATTGCTCGAGCTCATGATTTTCCCCTGTGGTGATGGGGACATTGTACGATCATGTAGACAGTAGCTCACCCGTTTTCAGGTAGTGATTCATCGCCGCCTCCCAGCCGCGCATGAAGTTCTCGTACCATTCGGTTGTGAAGCCCTCCAGGAACGCATCGCCTTCAGCGCCCAGCGAAGTAAATTCGTAGGATATATAGGCCTGCGTAACGTCATCGCCTGACGCAGTTAACGAGATCGCCAACTTTCCAACCGTCAGGCCCGGTGTCACTTTGTACATTTCCACCTGAAAATCGTCAGGAGCATGTCGCGTAACAATCCAGATAGAGGCGTTTTTCGCGCCAGCGGCTGGTGGTGTCTGGAACATGCATTCCTGCTCAACCAGGCCCGTTGTTGATATCACCCAGTCTATTGACCAGCCCGGTGCCCAATCGAGCTCACTTACGGGGCAAAGTAGCGGGAAAACCTGCTCTGGCGTGCCATTGATTGATTGTGTGTAGGAATGTTTGACGCGATTTGGCGCATGGATACCGGACAGTGCGTCTTGCTTGCTCATTTTGTGACTCCTTGCTTTGGTTTGAGGGCCGGTTGGCTCCGATGAACACAAAGGCTAAACTATGAAGCTATAGACAGGTCAAGACGGGCAGTGCGTTAATGCTAACGATCAGCAAGCTGGGAAAGCGGTTCGGCCTGTCGCGCGCCACTATTCTCTACTATGAGCGTGAGGGTTTGCTCGAACCGGCGAGTCGCGCGGCTAACGGTTACCGTTGGTATGGCGAGAAGGAGGTCGAGCGCCTAACGCAGATCGTTGGCTTCAGGTCCTATGGGGTGCCGGTGCGCGATATTCGCGATCTGCTGGCAAGGGATAGCGACCAGGCGCACGAGCAAATACTCCGCAAGCGCTTCGCCCAGATGGAAACAGAGATTCAGGATTTGCGGCACCAGCAACAGGCGTTGTTGGCCATCCTCGAGCAGGGCCAGGACGCACCGCAACCTGCGATGAGCAAGGAGCGGTGGTCGGGCATCATGGCTGCCGCCGGTATGAGCGACAACGATATGCATAACTGGCATCGCGAGTTCGAAGCTCGTGAACCTCAGGCTCACCAGGAGTTCCTGGAGTCGCTCAATCTCGACACTGTTGAAGTTGAGCGAATCCGTCGGTTGTCGCAAGCGTCCTCTCGTTAGGTGCGGTGGTGAGCGTGACATCAGTGCGACGCGTCTTAAGGACGAACAGATTACCGGCCAGCACGAACGATGTACCGATGATAATCGTTGCGTCGATCTCGAGTCCTTCGAACAAGGCTGACAATATCAGGGCGACAACCGGGAACATGATGGTCGCATAACCTGCTTTCGGTGCACCGATTCGACCGAGCAGAGTCAGGTAGGCGCCGAACGCTATAATCGATCCAAATACGATCAGGTATGCCAGTGAGACGACATAGCCAGTCGTCCATTCGAAATTGAATTCCTGACCATTGAAGAGTGCGATAGCAGCGATTACCAGGGCGCCATAAAACATTCCCCACGCGTTCGTCTGGACAACGGGCAACTTCTCTTTTTGTGTTGCCTGCGACACCATATTGCCGAGTGAGGCTACAAATGCGGCAAGCACTGCAATGAACGAGCCGAAAAATACCGTGTCCGAAAACGAGACTTCCCTGATCTGTGGTGCGAACAGGTAAAATATGCCGATTGCTCCGAGCAGGGCACCGAACAAGACACTGCGGCCCGCCTTAATTCCAAAAAATAATCGCGCGTTGATGATGTTCATCCACACCATTGATGAGAACGCGATCGCAGCCAGTGCCGAGGTAATGTAGAACATCGAGCGATAGGACAAGATGTAGTTAACACCGAATAACAAGAGTCCGAGAAAGAAGAACGCGACATGATTGCGCAATGGAAAGCGCAGACTTTGGCCGCGGTATTTACTCCATGCAAATAATAATAGTGATGCGGCACCGTAGCGATACACGAGCGACACCTCCGGCGTGACAACACCAAGCTGGAACTCGATGGCGAACCAGGTGGAACCCCAGATCAGTACAGCCAGTGCATAGAGTGACGTGTTATTCATTTGCGTCCCCCGCAATATTTTTCGCACAGAGCGTCTTCGACGATTCGTCGACTCAAGTCCCGGTAACGATGAATTCGCATCGGCGACGCCAGAATGCGGTCCACCAGGATGCTCCATCTGGAGGGGTGCCGAACCGGCAAGTTAAATCGCGCCGAACGACTTTCAATGTCACATCGATTTTTCGAGTTCACGATTGTTGCCTCCGGTCTGTTTGCATCTGAAGTTGACTGTACGGATTTTTTGGTGATATAACAGACACAGTTTTTAAGAAATAAGACCTATACAGTTATGCTGAACGTCGATAAACAGAACGACACCTTCCTGTACCGCCAAGTCATTGAGTTAATTACGGAAAATATGGACACCGGGACGCTGCTTCCCGGTGATCGCCTACCATCCTTGCGAAAAATGAGTAGAACAGCCGGTGTCAGTATCCCGACTGTTCGCCAGGCATACGTCGAACTCGAGCGCCGGCGACGCGTGGAATCGCGGCCTCAATCCGGTTTTTACGTGCGGCATCAGGCCGCCAATGACATCGTCCGTCCCACGCGTACAGCGACACTGAAACCGGTGCCGTTACGCTGTCGCTCGCTGATGGAACGCGTCTATGACGGCATCAATAATCCGGACTTGGTGCCACTCGGAATCGCCAATCCGTCGATGGCCAAGCCGGCAGCCAAGACTTTGCATCGGATAATGAAAAGAGTCATGGCGAGGGCCGAAGAACGCAGCCTCGGCTACGCATCGACCTTGGGCGAACCAGCTTTGCGACGTCAGATCGCTTACCACTACCTCGACACGATAGGTGTGCAGGTTGAACCGGACGAAATTTGTATCACCAACGGTGGGCAGGAAGCATTGCTATTGGCATTAACGGCAGTGGCATCGAAAGGCGATGTCATCGCCGTTGAGACGCCGACTTACCACGGCATGCTGGAACTCATCGACAGTCTGGGTATGTTGGCGGTCGAGGTTGAGACCTGTCCTGAAGAAGGCGTAGTAACTTCTGTGCTGGAACGTACGTTTGACAAATACCCGGTTAAAGCGTGCATGTTCTCGACCACCCTGGGTAATCCGCTCGGCGTAACAATGCCAGACGTCGATCGTGAGAGGCTGGTGGGATTACTCGAGAAGTACGATGTCGCATTGATCGAAGATGATGTATACGGCGATCTGCGTTTTGATGGCCAGCGCTCGGTTCCGGCACAGTTTCTTGGCAGCAAAGCCCGCATCCTGACTTGCGGTTCGTTTTCGAAAACGGCCGCCTCTGGTTATCGAATCGGTTGGGTCGTTACTCGAAATTATATCGACGAGGTCGCACGGCTAAAACGCGCGTTCTCGTGTTCATCCGGTTTATTGCAGCAGCTAACGCTGGCGGAGTTCATGGCATCGGGAGATTTCGCGCGCCACTTGAAATCGCTGACCCCTGTTTTGCAACGCAACTCGGAACGAATGCTGGCACTGGTCGCCGAACACTTCCCATCGGAAACGCGAACATCCAGACCCGTTGGTGGTTCTGTCCTGTGGCTCGAACTACCTAAGAAGGTGAACGCCGAACAACTTTTCGACGATGCGATAGGTGCAGGCATCAGCATTTCCCCGGGCCATATTTTCTCACCCTGTGCGTGCTACAAAAACTTCATGCGCCTGAGCTTTGGTCATCCCTGGGATGAGAAAACCGAAACGGCCATTCAGTGGTTGGGCCACCAGGTCTGCAAGCGCGCTAGTACCTGAGCGAAAACTCCAGTCCAAGCTGCCTTGGTTTGCTCGGCCATGCGATGTCGGCTGGTAAGCCAATGAAGCGCGCAGCAAAGAACCACTCGATGTAATCCTCATCGAACACATTGTTGACGTATAACCGCGTCGCCCAGCGTTCGCTCTCAAGTGCCAGGCTGAGATTCGTTAAATCGTAGGCCGGTTGAACGTCGAGATTGTCGAGTGTCCAGTACGTCTTGTCACGATGCTCGTAATCGATGCGGCTGACAAGACTCAGATCATTCCCTAACGATTTCGTATGCTGGGCGGAGAGATTCAAACTCCAGACCGGTGCGCCCGGGACCTTGCGGCCGAGTATCTCACTTGCCGGAACCAGAACACCC
>JAJFKQ010000260.1 GCA_021773155.1 Woeseiaceae bacterium
CTCCTGGAGCATTGCGATGAATGTGGCGAGACAGTCAAACCATTGGGCGAAGGGACCGAGCGTCTGGAAGAATCCCTGAGGGGTCGTTTTCCTGGTGCGGTTATCAGCCGCATCGACAGCGACAGCACACAGCGCAAGGGAGCAATGCACGAGGCGCTCGAGAACGCGACGTTGGGGCATGCCAATATTCTCGTCGGGACACAGATGCTATCCAAGGGGCACCACTTCCCCAAGCTGTCGCTCGTCGGCATTGTGAACGCTGACCAAGGCCTATTCGGCACCGACTTTCGCAGCGGCGAGCGCATGGCGCAATCGGTTATCCAGGTTGCCGGCCGCGCGGGCCGTGAGAGCCGCGCGGGCGAGGTGCTTATTCAGACGGCATTCCCGGAAAACGAATTTTGGGGGACATTAATAGAGGGCGGCTACCGGCAGATCTCAGAGAATGCGCTTGCCGAACGCGAAATTACTCGCTGGCCTCCTTTTACCCGGCTCGCATTGTTACGATCTGCCGCCCACCGGCACGCGGATGCGCACCGCTTTCTGGAGGTCGCACGACGCCACCTGGCCATGGAGACGAATCAATCGTTACGCGTACTTGGCCCCGTCGATGCGCCAATGGCACGCAAGGCCGGCCGCTACCGCGCACAGCTGTTACTCCAAAGCAGTGACCGGTCGACTTTGCATCGTGTGCTCAAAGAACTGCGCCAGATACTGGAGAACGACGCATCTGCCCGCAAGGTCCGCTGGTCGATTGATGTTGATCCTGTCGAGCTTTTTTGACCAGCACCAATAACCCGGTAGAATTGCCGGCTCGCCAGACCAGACCCAATCTCTCCATGAAGCACATAGTCGCAAACCTCGTTAATGACGCACTCGCCACGCTGCCGGAGCTTGCCGCAGCCGCGGCAGACCTGTCTATTGAGAGCACAGTTGAGCGCACGCGCGACTTGAGCCATGGCGATTTCGCCTGCAATGTCGCTATGCGGCTGGCGAAGCCCGCGAAGAAGAATCCACGCGAAATCGCAACCGGCATTGTTGCCGCCCTGGGCGATAACGATCAGGTCGATAAAGTTGAAGTCGCCGGCCCCGGGTTCATCAATTTCTATTTAAGCCCGTCGGCATTTCATGCCGAACTGAAAACCATTTTGGACGCGGGCCCGGAATACGGCCGACAGCCGAAGAAAGCTGCGCCAAAAATTCTGCTCGAATTTATTTCTGCGAATCCAACCGGCCCACTGCATGTCGGCCACGGCCGCCTCGCAGCTTACGGCGCATCGGTTGGCAACTTGCTGGAGGCGGCCGGATTCCCCGTACATCGCGAGTACTACGTCAACGATGCCGGCCGGCAAATGGATATCCTGGGCGCCAGTGTCTGGCTGCGGTGGCTGGAGTCCAGCGGCGTGGTGGTTCCGTTCCCGAAAGCGGGTTATCGCGGCGAATATATAAAGGATATCGCAGCTGAAATCGATACCAACAGTATCGCATCAGCTACGGCAGAAGCTGTGCTCGACGGTGTGCCCGAGGATGGACCCAATGACACAAGTAGCGCAACACAGGAAGAACGCGATGCAAACAAGGCATTGCGTGAAGCCTACATCGAGGCACTAATAAAAAAAGCTATACACCTGGCCGGCGAAAAAGGCTTCGATCACATTCGGCAACAATCTCTCGTATCGATTCTTGCTGATATCAAAGACGACCTCGCGGAGTTTGGCGTCACCTTCGACACATGGTACTCCGAGCAAAGCCTCATCAAGGACGGCCGTATAGACGCCGCGCTCGCTTTACTTGAAGAACGCGGTATTTTGTATAAAAAGGACGGCGCTACCTGGTTCCCGGCCACGGACTTTGGTGATGAAAAAGATCGCGTCGTTGTGCGGGAAAATGGCGTCAAGACCTACTTCGCTTCCGACATCGCGTATCACTTCGACAAATGCGAGCGTGGTTTCGATTATCTACTCGACATTCTTGGTGCGGATCACCACGGCTACATGGCCCGTCTGCGTGCAGGCCTCGAAGCGATGGGGTACCGGGGCGACAATCTGGAAGTCAATCTGGTGCAATTTGTTACTCTGTATCGGGGCGGCGAAAAAATGCAAATGTCGACGCGCTCCGGCGAATTCGACACCTTGCGGCAGTTAAGGGCAGAGATTGGTAACGATGCCGCTCGGTTCTATTACGTTATGCGCTCGCATGACCAGCACCTCGATTTCGATCTCGACGTGGCAACAACGCAGTCGAATGACAACCCCGTGTACTACATTCAATATGCGCATGCACGTATCGCTCGCGTGTTCCGCAGGGCACAAGAATCAGAAATGGGCTGGGACCAGAAGAACGGCAGGGCGAATCTTGGAGAGCTAACGGCGACACAGGAAAAATCGCTGATGTCCGCGATGAGCCGCTATCCGGAGATCATCGAGCTGGCCGCGAAAAACCGTGCGCCACAAACAATGGTCCATTACTTGCGCGACCTCGTCAGCGATTTTCACTCGAGCTACAGTGCCCACAAGGTTCTGGTTGATGATGCCAACTTGCGCGATGCACGACTCACGCTGTACGCGGCGGTGAAAAATGTCGTTGCGAACGGCCTTAATATTCTCGGTGTTTCAGCGCCTGAGCAAATGTAATGGCAAAGCGCAGAAAAAAACGTTCCACCCGGCGTAAGACGAACAACGAGTATCCGGGTTGGTTGTGGATGATTTTCGGTCTCGCGATCGGTTTGTCCGTTGCCTTTGCCGTTTACGTTAAAGACCGCCAGCCCGAGATTACCGCGGCTGCCGCGCCGCCAAAACCTGCAAGCCTGCAGACCGCGCTTGATGAAAACGGTAAAAGCCCCGGCTCTGAAACTGAGGAACCTGAATCGCCGAAAAGTCGCTTCGATTTTTACACGATGTTGCCGGCCTTCGAGATGATCATTACTGATGAAGAGCCCGACGTCGATGAGGATGTTGAACCGCAGGCAATTGATGAGCCCGGCGTTTACTTGCTGCAAGCTGGCTCTTTTTCCACACATAACGACGCAGACCGGCGGCGTGCCGAGCTTGCTTTGCATGGCATCGAATCGCGTGTACAACGTGCGAAGGTCAATAATCGTGATTACTACCGCGTCTATGTCGGCCCCATAGACGACCTTGACGAACTCAATGTCACTCGTAGCCGCTTGCGGGCGGCCAAGATCGACGTCATGCGTATCCGGCTCGGTGACTAACTCAAGCCGACTCGCTATCGTGCTGTTTACACTGCAGCTTGCTGCCTGTACGACAACACCGGCTCCCGAGTCACCAGAGCCGCAACCCACCACTGCGCCAACGCCACCACCCGTCGAAGAGCCACAGCCGGCGCCACCACCACCCGACAGGTCGTCGATGCGTATCAGCATCGCGGCAGTCGGCGACATGATGATCGGAACGGATTACCCTCAGGATCACCTGCCGGACGATGACGGGGTCAGTTTTCTGGCTGACGTTACTCCGGTGCTAGCCGCAGCCGATGTCGCGATCGGCAATCTCGAAGGCGTACTTGTCGATGGCGGCGAACCGGGAAAGAAATGTAGCAACCCGGCTGCCTGTTACCTGTTTCGCTCACCAACGCGTTACGCAGAGCATTACAAGAGCGCCGGATTTGACGCACTGAGTTTAGCTAACAATCACGCGCGTGACTTTGGCGAAGAAGGCCGCAGCAGCAGTATGGAGGCGCTCTCGGCGGCTGGCATTACGCATTCGGGTCGCGAAGGGACTACTGCGATTATTCGTAGGGGAGATATTCTTGTCGCCTTCCTCGCTTTTGCAGTGACCAGAAATTCCAACATGATGCTCGACTATCAGTTTGCGTTCGACATGATCGCCGCTCATGCGGAGCAACACGATATTGTCATCGTCTCGTTTCATGGCGGTGCAGAGGGTTCGGATGTCACGCACATCCCGTTCGCGGACGAGGAATACTACGGAGAGCCCAGAGGAGATGTCGTCTGGTTTGCACGAGGCGCTGTCGATGCCGGTGCTGACCTGGTCGTCGGGCACGGACCACATGTCGTTCGGGGAATGGAGCGCTACGGGGAAAGACTCATCGCCTATAGCCTCGGCAACTTCGCAACCTATTACGGCATTAGCGTTGCCGGTATCAAAGGCATTGCGCCCATTCTGACTGTTACGCTGGACGGTAACGGCGAGTTCATTGACGGGCAAATAACCTCGACCGAGCAACTACGGCCGGCGGGGCCGAGCATTGACGAAAAACAACGGGCACTGAACCTGTTGCGCGGCTTAAGCATCGATGACTTCGGCAGTCCCGGTTTACGGTTTATGCCAGACGGCACGTTGCTCCCGGTCGAGCGTGGTGACGTTCCGCAACACGATCTTGCTTTGCCTTAGGCGCGGTTGTTATGCCCTTTGGGTGCCCTGAGCGCGAAGCATCGCGCGCAAGGCGCGCTCCTACGAATCGTCACTCCCGACTGACTTGAAGTTCACGCCGAGTGATCGCAGCTTCCTGTAAAGATGCGTACGTTCCATACCAACCCGCTTCGCTAGTTGCCCAACCTTGCCATCGCAAAGCACCAGCTGTTGCTGCAGGTAGGAACGTTCGAATTGTTCGCGTGCCTCGCGCAATGGCAGCGCCAGCAGGTCCTGTTTCACGAGTGGCTCATTCACGGCTGCTACTGCGCTTATCTCCGCTTCGACTTCATCCAGAGCAATGTCTTCTCCGCTAGCGGTCAACAGCAGCCGCCGAACCAGGTGCTTTAGCTCGCGAACGTTATCCGGCCATGGATAATTGCGCAGCCGGTTTTGTGCTGCGACGCTGAAACGGCGGAACGTCAATCCTTCGGCGTCGACCAGCTTGTCGACATAGTAGGTCAGCAGCTCGGGCACATCTTCCGAGTATTCGCGCAACGGTGGCACCTTTAGACTTAACATGCTCAACTGTCCAACCAAATCGCGCCGCAACCGGCCCTCTTCGATCAACACATCAACGTCTGCACCGACCGTCGCGACAATTCTCGCATTCAGCTTCACCGGCACGGACCCGCCGACCCGTGTAAAGCGGCCGTCTTCAATAGCTCCCAGCAATATCTTTTGCGCGTTGCTGGAGAGATCCGAAAGCTCGTCGATAACCAGCGTTCCGCCCGAAGCCCGCTCGAGAACGCCAGCGATTATCTCATCGCCGTCTTCGCGGCCGAGTAATTGCTCTTCGACATTGCTTTCCGCGACTGACGCGGCCGTAAGGCTGGTCAAAGGTTCGCCCGTGCGTCGACTGAGCGCATGCATGTAGCGTGCAAATGCACCGCGGCCGGTTCCCGGCTCACCGCTAAACAAGACGGAACCATCGTGGCGAGCATATTGCTGCACACGATCACGCAATGCCTGCATGACTTCGCTGCGACCAACGGGCGCGAGCAACGACGGCAACAGATTAATCGCCGCACGAGACTGCCTGCCTGCTGATTCGAGCGCTGCCTCCACGGTTCTTAGCAACTTGGCCAGCGACAATGGCTTCTCGACGAAATCGAATGCGCCTAGCCGGGTCGCTTCGACCGCCGTATCAACGGTGCCGTGACCAGACATGATAACGACGGGGCAATTCATGTCGCCGGCATCCGACCACTCGCGCAACAATGTAATGCCATCCGTATCCGGCATCCAGATATCAAGAAGGACCAGGTCGAACTTGCGTTCTGCTCGCGCGCTGCGGGCCTCCCCGGCGTCCGCGGCGACAGTTACGCCATACCCCTCGTCGCCCAGGATATCCTGAATCAACGCACGGATGTCCGCCTCATCGTCTACAACCAATACATGAGGATTGCTCATGCCTGTTCCCTCCTGTTATCGGCGCGCCGGGGCGCCCTTGCAATCATCATTTCTCTGGCCGCTTCATTCAGCGGCAAGCGGACACTAATCATTGCTCCCCCATCACTTCGGTTTTGAGCACGGATGGTGCCAACGTGTTCTTCCACCAGCTTTTTGACAATGGCCAACCCGAGACCAGTGCCTTTCGGCTTTGTTGTTACATACGGATCAAAAATCTGACTCACCGATCCGTTCTTGAACCCAGGGCCGTTGTCTTCTACCCGGAGTTGCACCATTTCGACTTCGTCAATCTCGGCCGCGGCAATTTGTACGTCGATACGCCCATGCGGCACTCCTTCCAGTGCCTCTACGGCATTGCGAATCAGGTTGTGAAGTATTTGTCGAACACGACCCATGTCGCCCTCGACCAGCGGCATCGTCGGATCGGAAGTCAGGATAATCTCAACACCGCTCTCTTGAGCCCTGTACAGATCCACTATCTCGTGAGCGAGCTTGTCGAGATCGAATCGACTGATATCCATGTCAGGTGCGCGAGCGTAATCGCTGAACGCATTCACCATCTCCTTCATCGCTTCAACTTGCTGCACAATCGTGTGCGTTGCTCTGTCAAGTACCTGTGCTTCTTCCTCGTCCATCGTGTTGAGGTACTTGCGGCGCATACGCTCGGCCGACAGCTGAATGGGCGTCAATGGATTCTTGATTTCGTGTGCGAGACGGCGTGCTACTTCGCCCCAGGCGGCGTCGCGTTGTGCCTGCAACAGCGCCGTGATGTCATCAAAAACGATGACGTAACCGGCAGCGTTGTCCTCGTCACCCGGCAACGTCGTACAAGCACAAGTCAAAACCCGCCGACCAACCTCACCGCGCAATACGATCTGCTCGCGCCATTCGGTTTCGCCTGCATCAAGATGCATGCACGCGACATCGACAAACTGCTCCAGCAGCGGCATGCCTTTCGCCACATCCCGGATGGATTCGCCGACGCTGGTTTCGAGAGCCACACCAAGAATGGAGCCCGCCGCCTGATTTGCGGTGCGAATTTTGAGGTCGGCTTCGAGGGCTAGAACTCCAGTTGACAATCGCGCCAGAATAACTTCCAGATTGGTGCGCTCTGCCTCAACCAGCGCCTGACTCAGGGTGGTTTCACGACGCGCTGTCGCGAGTCGTTGTGTCATATCGTTGAATGAGCTGATGAGGAATCCGATCTCATCGCGCGACGGTGTTGGTAATCGAGTATCGAAATCACCCATCGCCACCGCACGAGTACCTGCAACAAGATCCTGGATAGGTGCAACGAGACGCCGCGACAGGACGAACGCCCCGTAAATCGCTGTCAGCAAACTGAGCAACAATACGAATGTGAGCGTGATAGTGAGCAAATCCTTCAGGTCTTCACGGAAGAACGCGAGCCGCTGATATTCGGAATAGGAATTTTCGACGCTGTTGATCATGTTGCCAAGTCGCTCGTCGACCGGAAAGTGGGCCTGGACGGTGCGCGACTCTCGCGAACGATTGCCGCGGTACGTGAAGGCCACAGCCGTACGGATTTCAGCGCTGCCGGTGGCGAGCGGCTCAAGACTCACGAACGGCCGGTCTTCTCTTATTTGCAACGAGACCTCTTCCGCCAGTGGCTTTGGGACGTAGCCGGCCGCGCTATCCGAACTGGTTGCAAGCACCCGGTTGTTATTACCGTACAGCGTCATTTCGCTGGCGCCGCTTTCCCTGCGCAACATGCTTAATTCGAACACCAGCTGTCGATCCGAAACTACAGCTAGTTTTTGCGAGATCTGAGTTACCGCTTGCAGATGCTGGCGCTTGCGAAACTCGATCGCAGCCCGACTGAGTGTCAGTGCGTTGTCGAGACCCTCTTCAACCTGCACATTGAACCAGCTATCGATACCGCGATTGATGAACTGCACTGAAAAGTAGAACACAACAATGAGCGGCAACACAGCCAGCCCAACGAACATGCCAACCATTCGTGCCTTTAGTTTTGCGCCCGGAACACTCTCACGATAGTCGTGAAACAAGCGCCAAAGGTTGCCGATCAATATCAGTAAGAGAATGAAGCCGCCGGCAATATTTATTGCCAGGATATTGTCCTGAAGACGGTCAAAATCATCGGACTGCTGGACGGTTTTCGATAGCAGGAACAGTGCAACCAGAACCAGCGCGACGCCAGCCACACCCATCAGGGTCAATAATATGCGCTTTAGCGTTCTAACGACCATTCGAACCATTCGCTTTGTAACTGCCACTGACCACGCCAGAAAAACAGGAGTCGTAACGGCGCCGGGTATTGCTGTGTGTTGAGCATTGCGCGCAGCCGCAGCCGGTATTCCCGGTCCGGAAGCAGCAATTCATCATCAACCACCGGCAATCCCTGGACGCGACCCAGGTTATTCAGTGCGGAGTAGAGAGTTGCGAAGGAGTCCTGATCGCCGCTGTTGAGATTCTTGACGATATAGCGCTGACTGAGCGGCCGGTATTCGAGCTCATATCGAACGGCGAGCTCAGCATCTACACTGTCCATCAGGAAACGCTTGACGCGAATGACCTGCATCTGCATTTCGATAGTCAGGGTCACGCCACTTTCCAGTGCCGCCAACGCCTCGCTGCTCAACACAAGTTGCAGACGGGCATCCAGACTGTGCACGCCGGCTATCGACTGAGTGGATGCCGAGCGAACCTCAAAGTAGCCCTCACGTTCGACGTTTTCCTGTGCGAGGCCAGTGCCCAACAACAGCACCGCCAAAAGCGCGATCGTTAATTGGCGCGACGGGTTGCTGCGTTGAATGACAGTAGGTCGGAACATCAGTACTTTCAGGAAACCTTCTTTTTTTGTAAGGCTGCATAGTAAAAACCGTCCAGACCGGCCGAGCCTGGCAGAATCTGATAACCACACACCTTCCTGCGCATTAGATCGCGGATGTTGTTATTTGGCAACACATCGTTTTCCACAGCGTCGCTATGCTCAGTCAGGAATTTTCCCGTCACCTCGTCGTTCTCCGCCGCTAATACCGAGCAGGTCACATAAAGCAGCGTTCCGCCGGGGGCGAGCAGCGGCCAAAGTGCCTCCAGCATGGATTGTTGACAAGCTGCCAGTCTCACAAGGTCGGTCGCTCGTCGTAAAACCTTGATGTCCGGATGGCGTCTGATAACACCGGACGCTGAACAGGGCGCGTCCAGTAAGATGCCGTCGAACAGTATCCCATCCCACCATTCCTCTGGTGTCGATGCATCGGCGGCGATTATGGTTGCATCACGGCCGATACGCTGCAGGTTCTCCGAGATACTCATAATTCGTGATTCATCGCTATCCACAGCCAGCAACGACAAGTTGTCGCCGCCCACTTCCAGCAAATGTCCGCTTTTTCCGCCCGGTGCCGCGCAGGCGTCCAGCACCCGATATGTCACCTCATTTGGTTTGAGGTCGGCCAATAACCAGCGAGCCGCGATCTGTGCGGCTGCGTCCTGTACGGAGGCATCACCCGCCGCGAATCCCGGCAGATTCTCAACCGCTTGTGGTTCTTTGAGCCGAACAGCGTCTGGAATCCCGGCCAGCAACTCCGCTTCCATATCGGCTTCCCGTAAACGCTGCCGATACTGCTCCGCCGAGTTTCTCGAAATATTTGCTCGCAGCCACATTGGCGCACGCTTGTTGTTGGCCGTTAGTATTGCCTGCCAATCGTCCGGCCAGTCCTTTCTTATCTGTTCGATCAGCCATGCTGGATGATTCCATTCGGATGGCTCGTCAGTAGGTTCATTAGCCGCAAGATTCTCGCGAACAAAACGCCGCAGGCAGGCGTTCACAAGCCCGGCCAGTTTCGGTCGTCGTAGTTGTCGTGCTGCTTCGACGGTTTCTGAAACGACCGCGTGATCAGGTATGCGCATCTCTGCGATCTGATACAGGCCAACCACGAGCAGTGCATTGACAACGCGGTCGCGCTTCCGGAGTGGCTTGCTGATGAGCTGGTCGAGCCAGCTCTGCAGCCGCCAATAGTATCGCAGGCTGCCATAACACAGCATGCGTAATAATGAGCGGTCCTCCGCGGCAATACGCGGCTCATTTCTTGCTATCGCTGCGTCCAGTGACTGGCCGCCGCTAACAACAGCGTCGACGACCTCGGCGGCTACTGACCTGACTTTCGCTCCCGCTGTTTTCATCACCGCAAGTCGGTCTGCGTAATAAATTCATATGCCGGGGCGCGTCGTTTGCCCGGCAGCTGCAGTGACTCCAGTCGCAAACCGCCGTGCCCACAGGCAATGACGATGCCGGCAGCATCGTATTGCACGAACGACCCGGGCGCAGCACTCACGTCGGCAACAACGGATGCCTGCCAGACCTTCACGCGCAATTCGTTGCCGGCGAAAAAGAAAGCTCCGGGTACAGGGTTGTAGGCCCGAATTCGGCGCTGCAGTTCATCTGCCGATAGCGTCCAGTCGAGCTCGGCATCCTGCTTCTGTATCTTGCCGGCGTAGGTCACCAGCGATTCGTCTTGCGGGGCCGGATTAATCTCGCCGCGCAGTATTTTCGGAAGATCCTTCACCAGAAGCTCGCCACCGAGAACCGCGAGGCGATCATGCAACTCACCCGCGTTTTCATCTTTTCCAATAGCAATGACACTTTCGGAATAGACCGGACCACAATCCAGGCCCGCGGTCATGCGCATCAGGCTCACGCCCGTCGTTTCGTCGGCGGAGAGTATTACCGCCTGTATCGGTGCGGCACCTCGCCACCGCGGCAACACCGACGCATGCACGTTGAGACAACCGTGGGTCGGAATATCGAGTACGTTCTGCGGCAGTATCAAACCATAGGCGGCAACGATCAGGACGTCGGGTTGCAGTGCCGCGAAATCTGCAACGGCCGCCTGATCACGAAAGGTCTCTGGCTGCAGCACGACAATTCCACGCTCTTCTGCAAAGCGCTTCACGGGACTGGCGGTGACCCGGCGGCCCCGGCCTGCCGGACGGTCCGGCTGTGTGTACACGGCAACGACGGAGTGTCCGGCGTCGACCAACGCGGCGAGTGACGCAAGCGCGAACTCCGGCGTACCGGCAAAAACTATGCGGGGTGTGCTCAACGTTTACGGCCTAGGGCCTGTTAACACTATGCGAGCCATCACTGCTGGAGCTGTGTTGTCGTCCAGCAAGGCGGAAGGAGCGCCATGTAGTCATTCTACATAAGCGACTGACAACGCCACTGGACGACAACACAGCTCCAGCCCTTCGGGTTGAGTCCCCAAAAGTGCCACTTGGCGTTGCTCGTCGCTTATTTGGAATAACCAAACCACTCTCCTCGCGCCTTGATTGGCGCTTTTGGGGACTCAACAGTGATCACTCGCATAGTGTTAACAGGCCCTAGACGACTGCTTGCTGGCGACGCTCTTTTTCGAGCTTCTTGCGAATGCGCGTTCGCTTCGCCTCGGACAGATAATCCACAAATAACTTGCCATCCAGATGGTCGATCTCGTGCTGGATACAAACGGCGAGCAGGCCGCGCGACTCAAGTTCGACCTCAACACCTTCGCGGTCAAGAAAACGCACCTTGATGTGCTCGGAGCGCTCGACCTCTTCGTAATAACCTGGCACAGACAAACAACCCTCATCCGTAGCTATCACACCGTCTTTCTCGAGAATTTCGGGATTGATCAACACGTGGGGATCATCTCTGTCGACAGAAACATCCGTTACCAGCAAGCGCTGATGAACGTCGACCTGCGTGGCGGCAAGCCCGATGCCCGGAGCTGCGTACATGGTTTCGAGCATATCGCCGATTAATTTGCGCAATTCATCGTCGACGGCCACTACCGGGGTCGCCTTGGTCCTGAGGCGGGGGTCAGGGAACTCGAGAATCTTCAGTTTTGCCATAATTTGAACATAAGCCAATTGGCCCGCATTGGGTCAAAATCAACCCTGTTGAAATATGTAATCAGGCGATATTTCGCGTGAATTACCCAAAAAGTGACCTAAATGTTTGACTTTATTGAATAAGATGGCAGACAATGCTGCCAGATTTATGTCCATTCCAGCGCATTTTGCGACCGGAAATGTGACGTATTTGGCAGCCTCGGCGGTACCGGACCGACATAGTATAGCAACGCCACGAAAGTACTGGCCCGAACTAAAGTATGGAGCACCCGCGAATCATGTCTCTCTGCAAGAAATACCTGAATATTGGCCTCCAGCTGACCACGGCCACGCTGACTGCAGCACTGGTAGGATGCTCGTTAAATCCGGTTTCGAACAGCGACGAGCCGCAAGTCTCTGTGCCCAGTGCCTCGACGACTCAGTCGCAAGGCAACACCGCATCGACGAGCTCGATGCCCGCGCGGTACGAACCTGTTGTTGAGCGCATCAACGAGCCTGTGCCACTGGCCGAAGGTCATCCGAATGAATATGTCGTGCAGGTTGGCGACACCCTCTGGGACATCTCTGCGACCTTCCTGAAGGACCCGTGGTATTGGCCGGAAATCTGGTATGTGAACCCGGACATCGAGAATCCGCACCTTATATACCCGGGTGACGTTTTGGGTCTCGTGTACATCAATGGGCAGGCACGCATCACGAACGTCCGCGCATCGGCCTATCGCATGTCTCCACAGGCGCGTGTATCGCCGCTGTCAGAAGCGGCTAAGAGTATTCGTTTTGAGGATGTCTCAGCGTTCCTGAGCTCCGGTGTTGTGCTTGAGAAAAATCAGGCTGACGCTCTGCCATACCTGCTCGATACACGTGGCGATCACTTGATGGCGTCGGCCGGTAATGAGATTTACGTTCGCGGTATCACTAATGATATGCCGAGCGCTCGCTACAACCTCGTACATATCGGTGATGCGCTGGTTGATCCGGACGATAACCGTTTGATCGGCTACCACGGCATCATGATTGGCGAGGGTAGCCTGCGCCGCACCGGTGATCCAGCGACGGTCGCGCTAACCAGCACGACGCAGGAAGCCATCGTGGGCGACCGTTTGCTCCCGGCTGCTGTCGATGTGCCGCTGAACTTCTTCCCACGCTCGCCGAACACCACTATTGATGGCCGAATTATTTCGGTTGTTGGTGGCGTTTCCCTGATCGGCCAGTATCAGGTTGTGGTTATGAACCGCGGTTCTGCCAACGGCCTGTCAGTCGGAGATGTGCTGACAGTATTCCAGGCCGGCGGCGTCGTTAATGACCGGATCGGTGGCGGTAACGTCAAATTGCCTGACGAAGAGGCGGGTACGGTAATGGTCTTCAAGACATATGACCGTATTAGCTACGGTCTGGTAATGGAGGCAACACAAGCGATTCATATCCATGACTCCATTCGTAACCCGACCTGAGTCAAACTTACAGTCTTGACGAAAAACGGCGCCTTAAGGCGCCGTTTATTTTGCGTTATGCTTATGCTCCAGTCTTTGATCAAGGCCAAGAATGAAGCATCAGGCATGGCTAACCCTGGCACACGCATACGTGAGCGTCGCCGAGTATATCGCCCTCAAAGATCGCTTCGGTGAAATCGATGCGATAGTCGGGCAAAGTGAGCAGCGACTTCGCGAAGCCGGCCTGGCAGACAAGAAGGCGAGAGCAGTCTCCTCTCCAGACGTGAAGGGCATTGAGGCCGCAATGCGTTGGCTCAACGAAGACGCGCACAACCTCGTCGCGTACGGCACCGATGAATACCCTGAAATGCTGACGCAACTCCGTGGCGCGCCGTTAATGTTGTCCGTCAATGGCGACAGAAATGCTCTGCACCTGCCCTCGCTCGCGATAATTGGCAGCCGAAATCCGACCCGCGGTGGGGTTCGGAACGCAGTCGAATTTTCCAGACACCTTGCCAAAAGCAGCTACGTCATTGTCAGTGGACTCGCACAGGGCATCGATACCGCCGCGCATCATGGCGCGTTAGACGTCGGCCGTAAGACCGTGGCGTTTCTTGGCCATGGTATTGATCGAGTTTACCCGGCCCGGAACTATGATCTGGCACATCAGATCGCTGCGACGGGCGCACTTGTCACCGAATACCCGCTCGGCGCACCGCCCGACAAGCGACACTTTCCGGAACGCAACAGGTTGATCAGCGGCCTGTCACTCGGGACGCTGGTTATCGAAGCTGCCAGACGCAGCGGCTCGTTGATTACAGCGCGTCTGGCGGCCGAGCAGGGACGAGAGGTTTTTGCCTTGCCCGGTTCTATCCATAATCCACTGGCGCGCGGCTGCCACGAACTCATTCGGCAAGGCGCGAAACTCGTTGAAACGGCTGCTGACATCGGCGCTGAACTCGCACCACTGACCGGGCACTTGCGGCAAAACGTAATGAAATCAACGACGAACAAGTCACCGTTGCCTGACGACGACAACGACTACGCGGAGTTGCGCAAAATTCTCAGCCATGACCCGGCAACTATTGACTATCTGGAAAATCAATCCAGATTGACGATTGATCAGCTTTCCTCCATGCTCCTGATCCTGGAGCTTCATGGTGAAGTTGAGTCGCTATCTGGCGGACGCTACGCATTAATTGCTTGAAGATAAGGAGCTGCTCCAAGCATGAAAGAAAACGTACTCGACGTACTAATGTACCTGTTTGAAACCTACGTCGAAACAGAAGAAGATCCGGAGCCCGACCAGCACGAACTGCGGCTTGAGCTGTCGCATGCGGGCTTTGGTGACGCCGAGATCGAGCGTGCGCTCGAATGGCTCGATGGACTAACAGACCATCAGGAGAGCCTCAATTACGGCAACCTGTCCGCACATGCCACTCGTATCTATAACGACTTCGAGCACGCGCGACTCGATGCGAGTTGTCGTGGCTACATCACCTACCTCGAGCAAACGGGAATCCTGTCACCACCTCAACGCGAGCTACTCGTCGACCGCCTTCTGGCCCTGGAAACGGCAGACATCGACGTCGAGCAGATTAAGTGGGTGGTCCTGATGGTGCTGTTCAGCCAGCCCGGTCAGGAACAGGCTTATGCTCGTATGGAAGACCTCGTTTTCGAGGAAAGTCCTGACTCTGTCCATTAGTACGATTTCCCAATTTCCTTGACAGTTCGCTGCCAAGCACGTAATTAAACCGCGGCACAGTCCGCGGTTTTGTATGTTTGAGTCGGATAAATCCGAGTAAAAGGGTCACAAACCAGAAAATGTCGAAGAATCTCGTAATAGTCGAATCGCCCGCCAAGGCGAGCACGATCAGCAAGTATCTGGGCAAGGACTTTGAGGTCCTGGCGTCCTATGGCCACGTCCGCGACCTGATACCCAAGGAAGGCGCCGTCGATACGGAAAACCAGTTTTCGATGAAATACCAGATCATCGAGCGCAACGAAAAGCATGTAAACGCGATCATACGCGCACTGAAGAAGGCCGATGCCCTGTACCTCGCGACTGACCCGGATCGCGAAGGTGAAGCCATCTCATGGCATCTGGTCGAGCTCCTGAAAGAAAAGAAGGCGCTGGATAATAAGGACGTACATCGCGTCGTCTTTCATGAAATCACCAAGCAGGCCGTCCGCGACGCTGTTGCCAGTCCGCGCGAAATCTCGGGCGATCTCGTAGGAGCACAACAAGCACGTCGTGCACTCGATTATCTCGTTGGCTTTAATCTGTCGCCGCTGCTGTGGAAAAAAGTGCAGCGGGGCCTCTCGGCAGGTCGCGTACAAAGTCCTGCCTTGCGCATGATTGTCGAGCGCGAACTCGAAATCGAGGCTTTCAAGGCACGCGAATACTGGTCGATTGAGGCCGATGTCAGCAAGAACGAGCAGCCGTTCGCTTCGCGCCTGGTTAGCTATAAGGGCAACAAGGTCGAACAGTTCAGTTTTGAAAATGAGGATGCCGCGCGAGAGGTCGAGAAAACTATCCTCGACGCCGCCGGCGGCGAACTCAATGTTCTTAGCGTTAACAAGCGTCAGCGTCGTCGTAATCCGACCGCGCCGTTTACGACATCTACTCTGCAGCAGGAAGCATCGCGAAAGCTGGGGTTCAACACTCAACGCACCATGCGGGTTGCACAGAAACTCTACGAAGGTATCGCCCTGCCCGGCGAGGATCAGGTAGGCCTTATTTCTTACATGCGTACCGATTCCGTCACGCTCGCAGACGTAGCCGTTGCAGAGATTCGCGACGTCATCACGGAGCGCTACGGTGCCGAAAATGTTCCTGAGGAACCGAGAAAATTCAAAACCAAGTCCAAGAACGCTCAGGAAGCGCACGAAGCAATACGCCCAACTTCTGTTGCGCGCACGCCTGATGATTTGAAAGCAGTGCTTGATGAGGATCAGTTCAAACTGTATTCACTCATCTGGAAGCGCACCATGGCGTGCCAGATGGTGCCGGCCGTGTTTGACACGGTCGCAATTGAAATGGCGGCTGGCCCGGCTGATGACGGCCATCGCATGCGCGCCAACGGCTCGGTCCTGGTTGAGCCAGGCTTCATGGCGGTCTACCAGGAAGGTAAAGACGACGCCAAAGATGACGACGGCGATCGCCTGCTACCGGAAATCGAGGAAGGCGATACGATCAAGCTCGACAAGCTGCGCCCCGAACAGCATTTCACAGAACCACCACCGAGGTTCACCGAGGCAAGTCTCGTTAAGACACTCGAAGAATACGGCATCGGCCGACCGTCAACCTACGCGAGCATTATCGCGACGTTGAAGAATCGCGAATATGTCGAGATGGATGCGAAACGCTTTTTCCCGACCGATATTGGTCGCATCGTCATCGGCTTCCTGACCGAACACTTTACGCAGTACGTCGACTATGACTTCACTGCGAATCTTGAAGACGATCTCGATTTGGTTTCGCTCGGTCAGAAAGACTGGGTACCGCTGCTCGAGAAATTCTGGGGTCCGTTCCACCAGCTTTGCGAGGACAAAGAAACCTCGGTTACTCGTGAACAGGTCGCTCAGGCTCGCGAGCTCGGCACCGATCCGAAAAGTGGCAAACCGGTTACTGTGCGTATGGGCCGTTACGGACCCTTCGTACAGATTGGCACTAAGGACGATGAGGAAAAACCCAGGTTCGCGGGCTTGCGTCCCGGTCAGAAGATGGCCGACATCGATCTTGCAACGGCGATGGAGCTGTTCAAGTTACCGCGCAAACTAGGTGAAACCGAGGATGGATTACCCGTGTCAGCCAGTGTTGGCCGGTTCGGTCCTTATATTCGTTACGGCGACAAATACGTTTCAATGAAGGAAGATGATCCGTACACGGTTGAGTTACCGCGCGCACTCGAACTCATCGCCGAGAAAATAATGATTGATGCCAATCGCATCATTCTGGATTTCGAAGCTGAGGGAATTCAGGTATTGAACGGCCGTTACGGACCGTACATTACTAATAAGGAAAAGAATGCCCGTGTACCGAAAGACCGTGAGCCGAAATCATTGACGCTTGAAGAGTGCATGGAGTTGCTCGCAGCCGCACCCGTTCGCGGCCGACGCGGCAAGAAGAAGACCGCCAAGAAGAAAGTTGCAAAGAAGGCGGCGGCAAAGAAAAAGGTCGCTAAAAAGAAAGCCGCCAATAAGAAACCGGCAAAGAAAAAAGCAGCGAAAAAAAAGAGAAGCTAGGGGCTGAATGACGACGCCTGCCGACAATGCTGCGAAGGTTTTACGCGGCGGCGGCGTTATCGCCTATCCGACGGAAGGCGTCTTCGGTCTCGGATGCCTGCCCAATGAACTCGCAGCGGTACAGCGCATTCTGGACATCAAGCGACGCGATCCGTCCAAGGGCCTCATCCTGATTGCCGCCAACCCATCACAGCTCCATGGCTGGATCGATCTGCCGGAAAATGCCTGCCTGCCCGATCCCGACCCGAACAATCCAGTCACATGGATCGTTCCCGCCGCGGACCAGGTCACTATCGCTGTGCGCGGCGACAATGCTGGTATTGCGGTTCGAATTACAACAAACCCCGTCGCACAGGCAATCTGTCTCGCCGCACGGTCACCCATAGTATCGACCAGCGCAAATCTCAGCGGACATGCCGCAGCAGAAGACCAGGTCAGCCTTCGCCGCCAGTTCGGAGGTCTAGTAGACTACGTCGTACCCGGTGACTGCGGTCCGTCTTCCGGGCCATCGGAAATCCGCATTCTGGCGACCGGGGAAGTATTACGACCCCGCTAATTGAGAGCACGAAAGATTGAGCGATATCGATCAGGTAAAAACCTATTTGCAGGAACTGCAAAATCACATCTGCGCCGAGCTGGAACAACTGGATGGCAAGGCGACATTCGCCAAGGACAGCTGGAAGCGCGCCGGTGGTGGTGGTGGCGAAAGTCGTGTGTTGTCCGACGGTGCAGTCTTCGAGCAGGCCGGCGTTGGATTCTCACACGTCTTCGGAGATCGGATGCCGCCGTCGGCGACCAAGCATCGGCCTGAGCTCGCAGGCAGGAAGTTTCAGGCGGTCGGCGTGTCACTGGTACTGCATCCGCATAACCCGTACATACCAACCACACACGCGAATTTTCGTTTCTTCACCGCCGGTGAGGAAAATCCCATCTGGTGGTTCGGCGGTGGCTTTGATCTAACTCCGTACTACCCGTTTCGCGAAGACGTCGTGCACTGGCATCAGACGGCGAAGGCTTCCTGCGACCCCTTCGGCAAGGCGCTGTATCCACGCTACAAGCAATGGTGCGATGACTATTTCTATTTGAGGCATCGCGACGAAACACGTGGTGTTGGCGGCCTGTTCTTCGATGACCTCAACGAACCTGGTTTTGAGAATAGCTTCGCTTTCCTGCAATCCGTGGGCGACAACTTTCTCACAGCGTATAAGCCCATCGTTGCCCGCCGCAGAGATCATCCCTACGGCGATCGACAGCGCGACTTTCAACTGTACCGCCGTGGACGATACGTCGAATTCAACCTTATTTATGACCGCGGCACACTGTTTGGCTTGCAATCGGGCGGCCGAACCGAATCAATTCTGATGTCGCTGCCGCCGCAGGTGCGCTGGCAATACGCCTGGGAACCCGAGGCGGGCTCTCCCGAAGAAGAGTTATACCGTGATTACCTGCAGCCTCATGACTGGCTTGGAGGTGCCGAATGACCGATCAATTACGTCCGTTTCATCTGGCGCTGCCGGTGACAGACCTTACCGCGGCGGAGGCTTTTTATTGCGGTTTGCTGGGTTGCGGAAAAGGGCGCACAGCATCACGCTGGATCGATCTCGATTTTTTCGGTCACCAGGTCACTTTACATCTGATCGACGCGGAAGCCGCAGAAGCGCCGACCAACCCCGTTGACGGCGACTCCGTCCCCGCACGCCATTTTGGCATGGTGCTCGATATGGATGATTGGCGCTCGCTGGCTGATCGCCTTGAGCAGGAAGACTGCAAATTTCTGATTTCACCGCGAATTCGCTTCGCGGGTGAGGTCGGCGAGCAGGCTACACTCTTTATCATTGATCCGAGCGGCAATGCCCTCGAATTCAAGAGTTTTGCGGATCCGACGCAACTTTTTTCGACCTGAAGGCATCATAAGCAGGACAGACGGACGCAGTTCGTCGGCAATATCGTTCAGGGGACAACTCATGATAATCCGAACCCGAGGCAGAGCCTTATTCTGTCGGGCTGCATTGGCATTGTTAATTGCCGCGCCTGTTACGGCGGTGGCAGATGATGATTACGACACAAACGTAGATTACAACGGGCTCGCCGTGGCTATTGACCGGGCTCTGCCCAAGGCACCACGCCACAGACCCCGCAGGCTGCAGGAGGCCTGGGTGCAAATGAGCTACGTTGTCACGCCCGACGGGCGGGCGGTTGACCCGATAATCATTAACTCCAGCGGTGGCGCTCAATTTGAAGACGAGGTTCGCAAGGTTTCGGAAAGCTGGCGCTTTGAACCGTCCGTCACGGGTGCCGAACTGCCTTTCAACGTAACCAACACACGTTTCACCATTCGCGGTCGCGGCAAAGGCACGACGAGAAGATTTGCACGCTTCGCGCAGCACATCATGAGAAACCTGCACAACGGTGATGTTGAGGCCGCCCGCAAGGAAGCTGATACCGCCCTGAACCTCGGTGGCTGGAACCTTTACGAGTCGACCATACTCTGGCTGATGGTTGGCCGGGTGGAGGGCGCTGAAGGTGACGACGTGGACAAACTCGAAATGTACCGGCGTGGACTCGCGATCAGTGATGAGCGTTCCTTGCAACGAGATGCCCGGATTGACCTGCTTGAGGATATTTTCGAGCTGGAAGCGAAATTCGGTCAGTACTCGGCCGCCATGCAGACGCTGGCGGTGCTAAAGGAGGTACGTGGCAGCAAAGCCGCAGTTAAGCGGCTTGAAGCGCGCACTGAGGAGATCACGACAATACTGGAGAGCGGTCCGGTGCTCGTCGCCAACGCAATAGTGGTGAATCCCTGCAATTGCGACGCCGGCGTAGCCCTCTGGGACTATATCCCGGTACGCCGAACATTCTCTTTTGCTAACCTCAATGGTAATGTCGAGCGCTTTGAAGCTCGCTGCGAGCTCCAGCGCTTGAGCGGTGCCGTTGAAACCGATCAACAATGGACTCTCGAAGCGGACTGGGGTTTCTGCCAGATCTTTGTGTTCGGCGACGATGGCGCGACATTCGATTTTCTCGAACACGCACCAGGTAACGAAGACAGCGATGCAGTAGATGAAACAGCGGTTGCGAGGAATCATGTCCTGGATAGAAGAAGTAGAAGTCAGTGAGGCCGAGGGTAAGCTAGCCGAAACCTATGCGGCGCTGGTCAAGCAGCGCGGAAAAGTCTCAAACATTCTCAAGGTTCACAGCCTTAACCCGGACGCGATGAGCAATCATCTCGATCTGTACATGACCATCATGTTCGGCAAGTCCGGCTTGAGCCGGGCCGAACGAGAAGCCATCGCAGTGGTCGTGTCTGCGAGTAATGACTGCGATTACTGTGTAAACCACCACGCGGAAGCATTGCGCCGTTACATCAAAGATGAGGAGATCATCAATCTGTTGATGTCGGCAGATGGTCTTGAAACACTCGAACCCCGGCTTAGCAATATCGTCCGCCACGCCGAGAAACTGACGACGGCGCCCGGTGCCATGACCGAAAGCGATCTGGGCGAACTACGCGCCGAAGGACTCTCCGACAGTGACATTCTCGACATCACCCTGATCGTGGGCTACTTCAATTTCGTCAATCGCATCGCCCTGGGACTGGGCGTTGCTTTCAGTGGTGACGAAATGAGCGGCTACCTTAACGATTGACACCGATATAATACTTACGTGAAACTGAACTGCGCAATTCTCATTTTTGGTCTGCTACTGGCCTCATCCAATGTTGGTGCACAGCAGGAATCTGCCGTTAGAAGCGTGGAAAATGCGCAACTGGCCAATGCAGAAGACCCGGCGACGACCAAAGTGTATATCGTTCAGCTGCGCGCTCCGTCGGCGGCAGAACATCATGCATCGCTTGTTAGAAATTACGCCGCTGCGACGATAAATAGCAGTGCACCCCGTCCACGTTTTGATAAAAACAGCGCCAGCATTCAGGCCTACACGGCCAAGCTCGACAACGAGCAGCAACGCGTACTGAGTATGGCTGGCAGTGACGCACGCAAGATTTACAGCTACAAGTATGGCCTCAATGGCTTCGCTGCGCGTATGCGGGTTACAGAGGCGGAGAAGCTTGCGGACCTGGATGCGGTCCTCAACATCTGGGAAGACGAAGTTCGACCGCTCGCCACCCGTCACAGTGCCGGCTTTCTGGGACTGTTTGACAGTGTTGGTGGGTTGCGTACCGAACATGCACTCGATGGCGATGGCATCATCATCGGCGTTATCGATAGTGGCATCGCGCCGGACCACCCTGCGCTACAGGACACGCGTTTGGCGGATCGGCCGCGCGCCTGCCGCAGTAGCTGGGGAGAAACTTCGTTGCTGGGAAAGTGGCTGTGTCGTCGATTCGACAAGCTTGCGGACGTACTGGAGTTTGAAGCTCCTGAAAACTGGAACGGCGAATGTGAAGTCGGTGAGCGCTTCGACGCAACGAATTGCAATAACAAACTGATTGGGGCGCGCTGGTATATCGATGGCGCTGAAGACTCAGGGCCTATCGACAAGAACGAAATTCGCTCGCCGCGGGATGCCGATGGCCACGGCACGCACACCGCAACCACGGCGGCCGGTAATAGTACGAGTGCGTCGATTTTCGGTACGTTAATCGGAAATGTGGAGGGCATGGCGCCGAGGGCCCGCATCGCGGTTTACAAGGCCTGCTGGCTAAGACCGTTCCAGACACGCGCCGCTTGCAACACCTCGGACCTGGCTCGCGCGATCGACGCCGCAGTTGCTGACGGCGTAGACATCATCAACTATTCCATCGGCAATTCGATCCGGGAAGTTACGGCACCCGATGACATTGCACTCATGGCCGCGACCAAAGCAGGTGTGGTTGCTGTCGTCGCAGCCGGCAACGAAGGTCCTAACCTGGCAACAATTGGCTCCCCGGCGGGCGCTCCCTGGGTGATCACGACCGCGGCATCCAGCCGCAGCGGCGACTCGTCAGTAGAAGCTTTCGAAGTATCAGCACCACCTTCCATAGCCGGCAGGTACGCCAGCAAAGAAGCGTTATTCTCGCCTGCGTTATCGGATCGGGACCCAATCGAAGGAACGCTGGTACTCGTCGACGACGGTGACGACACATTGCCATCCGGATCTCCCGGCATCTCCTCTGACGGCTGTCAGCCGCTGATTAACGGTGCCGACGTTTCCGGCAACATCGCGCTGATGCAAAGGTCGGGCTGCCTGTTCACCGATATGGTGAAGAACGCGGAAGACGCTGGAGCGATCGCCGTTCTCGTTTACAACATCGCCGGCGATCCTATTGTCATGTTCGGCACGAGCGGGCTCGTGGACATTCCTGCGTTAATGATTGGTCAGGCAGATGCCAACCTGATACTGGCCGAGATGGATGCAGATAACGAAGTTTCCGTAATTCTCCAGAAGAGCTTTCTGCTGACCACCACCGACAACGGCAACATCATGGCCAGCTTCTCTGCCCGCGGTCCGGGTCCTGTCGCGGATATTCTCAAACCTGACGTTACCGCACCTGGCGTCAATATCATCGCGGGTTTCACGCCGGAACCGGCAAACGCGACTCCCGGCGAAAATTTTGCCTATTTGAGTGGCACCTCCATGTCGACGCCACACGTCGCTGGTGTCGCCGCGCTGCTGCGTCAGGCGCATCCGGACTGGTCACCAGCAGCTATACGATCTGCGCTGATTACCAGCGCACGGCAAGACCTGCAGCTGCCAGACAGTGTTACAGCAGCGAACCCGTTCGACTATGGCGGCGGGCACATTGTGCCCAACGACGCATTACAGCCCGGCCTCGTCTACGACGTCAGCGATGACGAATATGACGCATTCGCGTGTGGAGTTGCATCGCCAGCGGTAACACCGGCACTTTGTGCCAATCTTGCTGCGGCAGGACATTCGTTTTTCGCCAGAGACCTGAACCAGCCGGCAGTATCGATCTCGCGGCTCGCGAGTCAGGAGACCGTGACACGCCGCGTAACCAACGTCGGCGATGAAGCAGAGTCCTATAACATCGAAATCGCGGCGCCGCCGGGAATTACTGTGAACGTGGCGCCACCGACAATCAGCCTCGGCCCGGGTGAATCGACAAGCTTCGATGTAACACTCACGTACGAATCCGGACCAATGGATTTATGGCGATTCGGTTCGATAACGTGGATTGGTGATGACCATGACGTGCGCAGCACGCTGGCCGTGAAGCCCGCATCGATTAC
This sequence comes from Woeseiaceae bacterium, assembly GCA_021773155.1. Lineage (GTDB taxonomy): Bacteria > Pseudomonadota > Gammaproteobacteria > Steroidobacterales > Woeseiaceae > UBA1847. Next base: position 23,548 of record JAJFKQ010000260.1, read on the forward strand.
CGCACCGAGCGAAATCATCTCTTTCGGCGGTACGGGAAGCGAAACGTTTTCCGTCGAGTTCGGCTACAACGGCAGTTACAATCCGGCCGTCCATGGGCTCAATCTGCCCCTCATTGTGACTGGTACTGTCGCCAACGACCCAAGCAAGACTTTCACCCGCCGAATCGGAGATGGTGTGACCCTGCACAGCATCAGTGTGCCTGCAGACCAACTCTATGCGCGCTTCTCCTTGTTCGATGCACTGACCGACGGTAATGATGACCTCGACATGTACATCGACTATTGTGGCCCGAACAACGACCCTGCGGCGTGCATTAGAATGGGCGAAAGCGGTTCACAGACGTCCGAGGAACAATTCAACCTGTATCGGCCGGCAGCGGGTGTGTACCGTGTTTACATCCACGGCTTTGAGACAGATGAGGTTAGCGGTGGACCGGGCGCTATCTACCAGATGCTCGCGTGGTCATTCGGAATTATCGATGACAAGGGCAACATGACTGCCTCGGGCCCGGCATTCGTCAGTGCCGGCACCACAGGCGATGTCACAATCAGCTGGAGCGGGTTGATCTCCAACACCATCTACCTTGGCGGCGTTTCACACGTCACGCCACAGGGGCTGTCCGAATTAACGATAGTAACGATTGGCAACTGAGCGCGAATACCAGAGCTCGAACAGGCCAATAACGATCACAGCCGAGGGTACGTAATAGGCGCTGCTGCCCCATACGGCAACCACGTCCCTGAGGACAAACGCGTCGCAGTCCTGCACAAGCACGCCAGCAAAAGAAAGCGCGAACAGTGGAAAGGCCCAGGACCTTCTTAACAAAAGAGCGATCGAGGCGAGCACGCCGGCGTTAACGGCTATCGCATATCCAGCGTTCGCCCATACAGGCGTTGCGTCCATGAACGCAGCAATTTCCGCGCCCATGCTCGCCATCATTTCGGGTGTTAGTGTCATTTGCTGATAGTAGAACATCAGTCCGATCAGATTCCAGGCCAAAAATACGCCAGCGATAATATTGTAGGAAGTCGGCGGCTTGCCGTTTAATTCATCAGACATCGTTCGCCCCTGCTATTCATTTTGGTGGGAGGCGTCCGATAATCCACCGGACCGATGCCGATTGCAAGTGACGTCAGGGTTTTCTTTTGGCTAACGCTTTGCAAGGTTTGTATCTAAAACAACCAGTTACATGATCATTCACCATCCCGGTTGCCTGCATGTGCGCGTAGATTATCGTGCTGCCGACGAACTTGAAGCCACGCTTTTTCAGGTCCTTCGACAGTGCGTCAGACTCCGGTGATGTGGCCGGAATGTCGCCGTCTTTTTTGAAGCTTGTCTGTATCGGCTTGCCACCGACGAAGCCCCAGATGTACTCGCAAAACGTACCGAATTCTTTTTGCACTTTAAGAAATGCCTTCGCATTAGTGACTGCAGAATTCACTTTCAGTCGATTTCTGACGATCGACGGATCGCCCAATAACTTTTCCACGCGCTTGTCAGTAAATCGTGCAACTTTCGCGGGATCGAAATCGGCAAATGCCTTCCGATAGCCATCGCGCTTATTGAGGATCGTTGACCAGCTTAAGCCTGCCTGCGCCCCCTCAAGAATGAGAAACTCGAACTGCACCTGATCATCCCAGACCGGCACACCCCACTCGTTATCGTGGTACTCGATATAGTTAAGGCTAACGCCTTCCGCCCATTTACAGCGCGTTACTGCTTTTGCCATTGGTCACTCTTCTTTGTATTCGGACTCCAAATGTAGCAATACCGACTAATAAACTCAGCATCCATTTGTCGGTTAAGCATAAAAAAAGCCCGCGCTATTTGCGCGGGCTCTCTTTCTATCCAGGTGTGGTGTTCTTAGATAGAACCACCGCAAGAACCTTCACCACAGCTACCTTCGGCATCTTTCTCGCCGTCGTCAGCTTTGTCGCCGCCGCAAGAACCTTCGCCGCAGCTTCCTTCGCCTTCTTTATCACCAGCTTCGCCGCAGCTTCCTTCGCCTTCTTTATCACCAGCTTCGCCGCAACTGCCTTCGCCTTCTTTCTCGCCAGCTTCGCCGCAACTTCCTTCGCCGTCTTTCTCGCCGCAACTGCCTTCAGCGTCTTTGTCGCCGCCGCAAGAGCCTTCGCCCTCACCCAGCATGTAACCAACGGTCAGGCTTGACATCGCAAACGGGCTGTCGATGGAATCTGCATTTACAGTACCACTGATAGCGAACGTTCCGGCCAGTGCCGCTCCTACAGCTAAAGCTACAGGCTTAATAATTTTTTTCTCTGACATTTTGTTTCTCTCCTACGGGTTTTGCCCAAGACCGGGCGCTCATTTTCAGAAAACGGAAGCTCAAGTGCTCCACATCACTGAATCCAAAACATTTTTCTTAATACCTTCCAACTGCTCTTCGCGATTGCCAATAATCGCAATACTGCCATTGCCTACCGGCAAGATAACGCCCTGAATATTGACGCCATCCAGTGACTTCGCTGCCGAAACCTTTTCCTCCGGCATCAACAGAATGGTTACCGGGCCATACTTACCCTGGATTACCAAATGGGGGATTGTCTTGCCGTTGATAACGCAGCTTTGTGCATAGGTGATCAGGCCAGCGTCATGATTCATCTGTGCAAGGTTGCCAGGGACGGCCTCTGCCAGACGACTATCTGATACCGGCGTATTAGTCACTCGAAGTGCCATTGGTTCGTGGTCGAGGTGCGCCAGTACCTGCTCTTCCAGAGTTCCTTCCATCAAAACCATATCCGGCGTCCTGATACCGACGAAAACAGCCAGCAATACAGTTGCTGCAAGCGCGAACCAAACCGGCTTCGGCAACCTTCGGCGAGCGACCAGCGAAACCACTTTCTCTGTATCAATTTCAGGTAGCTCCGGCATCGTCAGCCCAGGCACGTTAATGGCCATTGCCGCTGCGATCTTTTCATTCAGGGCCAGTATCTCGGCGCTGTAAGCCTGGCAAAAGGCGCAGCTATCCACATGTCCCGATTCGTCCTCGAATCCGGGGTCTGCTGTTAGCGCCTCTTTGTAGTCGTTGCAATTCATCATCTTACTCATCTGGCTCATGAGAAATCCTCACTCGCCGCCTTTTCCCTTAGCTTCAACCGGGCCCGGTGCAAGCGCGTTAATACCGCACCTTGTTTGAGCCCCATTAGCTCTGCGATCTCGTTCGTGCTGTAGCCCATCAGGACCTGCAGAACCAACGGTTCGCGATAATCATCTTCGAGCCCGTAAATCGCCTCTCTGAGATCGTTGAGCTCTTCGTTCGGTGCCTCAGCAAGCAGGGCTGACTGAGACGCCGTCAAATTGTCGATATCGACGGTCTCCAAACGACGGCGCTCAAAGTAGCGAGCGTTTTCCCGCCGTACGATCGTCAGCAGCCATTGTTTAGCCGCTGCATCGTCACGTAGTGCATCCAACGACTTCCAGGCCCTTAACAGCGCCTCCTGAACGACATCCTCTGCTATCGACTTGTCCCGACAAAGCCAAGCGGCGTAGCGGAACATATCCATGTGAAACACAGCTACGATCTGATCAAACCTTTGTCGCCTGTCTTGCGTAGCGTCGCTATTGTTCATACGAGATGACCCGCCCCTTATCGCTTTTATTACCGCTTTTGCCTAAATCCGCCAAAAACGGCGAAAATCTGTGATCCAGACATCAAAACCGTTGCTAAATATAGGGAAAATAAGAAATTCCCGGTATTATTGTTGATTCCATTTATTCTGTTTAGCTACGAGTGACTAGCTATGAGTCGATCGACCCTAGGACAGTTCCCCAAAATCCGCATGCGCCGCGGACGCCGTACTGCTGCGCTGCGCCGCCTTGTAGCAGAAACCGACCTTTCTGTTAATGACCTTATATACCCGGTTTTCGTACTCGATGGCAAAGACAAGGTTGAGCCGGTACCGTCCATGCCCGGTATCAGCCGCAAGAGCGTCGATAATTTACTTGTTGAGCTGACTGCAGTCCGCGACCTGGGTATTCCTGCAGTCGCGCTATTTCCGGTCATCGATGCAGCAAAAAAATCACTCGACGGCGGTGAGTGCGCCAATCCGGACGGCCTGGTACAAGACACCGTGCGAGCAATCAAGGATGAGTTGCCCGAGCTGGTGGTGATGACCGATGTTGCACTGGATCCTTACACGACACACGGTCAGGACGGCATAATCGATGACTCAGGCTACGTCCTCAATGACGAAACCGTAGCGATGCTGGTCAAACAGGCTTTATCCCATGCGGCCGCCGGTGCCGACATGGTTGCGCCCTCAGACATGATGGATGGGCGTATCGGCGCAATCCGGACGGCTCTTGAGAGTGCAGGGCACAGCAACACGCTAATCATGGCGTATGCCGCCAAGTTTGCTTCGGCGTTCTACGGCCCGTTTCGCGACGCTGTGGGTTCCACCGCGAATCTGGCCGGCGCTGACAAGTCCACCTATCAGGTCGCACCGGCAAACAGCGACGAGTCGATCAGGGAGGTCGGACTTGATATTGATGAGGGCGCAGATTTCGTCATGGTCAAACCCGCGATGCCTTATCTTGATATCGTCCGGCGCGTGAAGGATGAGTACCAGGTGCCAACATTTGCGTACCAGGTCAGCGGCGAATATGCGATGCTCAAGGCCGCCGCAGAAAATGGCTGGCTCAACGAGCGCGACACGGTACTTGAGTCGCTACTCGGCATTAAGCGCGCAGGTGCCAACGGCATACTGACTTATTTCGCGATCGATGCCGCACGATGGCTGGCGGAGTAACGAATGACGGATGAATCGGCAGATAAATCCACGACGACTGTAGATCGCTATGGTGTTATGGGATACCCGGTATCTCACAGTCGCTCTCCGGTTATTCATCGACTATTTGCTTTGCAAACCGGGCAGAACATTCAATACGAACTTCTGCAGGTATCGCCGGAAAAACTTGAAACAGCCGTGCGTCAATTTCAGCGCAGCGGTGGCAAGGGTCTTAACATCACCGTTCCACACAAGTCTGAAGTTACGAAGCTTGTAGACCAGATGAGCGAGCGTGCGTCCACCGCTGGTGCCGTCAATACGTTGTCGTTCAGGGGCGGCGAGATTTACGGCGACAACACAGACGGTATCGGATTGCTGCGCGACCTTGCGGTGAATCTTGGTGTGACGCTTGAGGACTCGAACATTCTTATTCTCGGCGCTGGTGGCGCGACTCGCGGTATCGTTGGCCCGCTACTGGAAATGCAACCAGCGTCGCTCATAATTGCAAACCGCACGCTGGGAAAGGCGCAGGCGCTCGCTGAGCACTTCTCACAATCAGGTCCCGTGACCACATGTCGATTCAATGTAGTCCCGGTCTCCGAGCCGTATGACCTGATTATCAACGCCACGTCAGCAGGGCTCAAAGGTGAAGCACCGCCATACCCGACCGCCGCCATTTCAGATTCGACATTTTGTTATGACCTGTCTTATGGACTGAAGCCGACTCCGTTCAGCGTCTGGGCGCGTGAAGCCGGTGCCCGGCAATCTGTTATGGGCTGGGGCATGCTGGTTGAACAGGCAGCCGAGTCATTTAAGTTGTGGCGAGGCATTCGTCCTGAGACCGGGCCAGTGCTCAAGCAGATAAGCATTACGGCCTAGGCAACAGCGTTAGCGCATCGTTACAACTTCTTCCGCGTTGGTCGGATGAATGGCAACGGTATCGTCGAAATCCTTCTTCGTAGCGCCCATACGCATTGCAACCGCGAATCCCTGCAACATCTCGTCGGCACCGGCACCGAAAACATGGCAACCGATAACACGTTCGTCGTCACCTGCTGTGATCAGCTTCATGACCGAGCGATGTTTGTCCTCACCCAGCGCATAGAACATCGGCGTAAAACCGGACGTGTAAACCTTAACGTCATCGCCGAACTCTGCAAGCGCCTCATCCTCGGTCATGCCAACCGTGCCAATCGTCGGGTGGCTGAAAATTACCGTGGGGATCAACTGGTAGTCCAGGTGGCGGCCGTCCATGCCGCCATACAAGCGGTCCGCAAGGCGTCGACCGGCGGCGATGGCAACAGGGGTCAACGCTGCTCTACCGGTCACATCGCCCAGTGCATAAATGTTGTCTACGTTAGTCGCCTGCAGGTTGTCCGTCGGCACGAAGCCACGCTCGTCCATATTGACGCCGGCTTTGTGGACGTCGAGCGTTGCGGTATTGGGTGATCTTCCTATCGCCCAGACCAGCGTATCGACCGGCCCGAATTCGCGACCATCTTCTGCCTTGAGCATCAGCCCGTCGTCCGTTTCACGGACCGACGCCGGAACCACGCCCGTATCGAGCCCGATACCGCTTTTCCGCATCGTATTCATGAGCTCATTACTGAGCATCTTGTCAAACTCGCGTAGTACGCCGTCCTTACGCACGATGACTTTTGTTTCGCTGCCGAGCCCTGAAAAAATGCCCGCGAGCTCTACGGCGATGTAACCGCTGCCCGCGATCAAGACACGCCTGGGTTGCTCCTCCAGCTCAAAAAAACCATCAGAGGTAATACCCAGCTCTGCACCCGGAATGTCGGGCACCATCGGTTGGCCGCCGGTAGCGATAACAATGCTTTCTGCCTCGTATTGGTCGTCACCCACCATAACCGTATTGGCATCAATAAAGCGCGCGAAGCCCGCGATGTATGTCACGCCGCGTTTATCCAGGTTGTTGCTGTATATGTTATTCAGTCGTGCGACATAAGCATCACGTCGCGTCTTCAGTGCAGCCCAGTCATGGCCTTTGACGCTGACGTCATAGCCGTAATCTGTAGCATGGCGCAACTCGTGCGCGTAGTGAGATGCGTACCACATGACTTTCTTTGGGACACAACCAACGTTGACGCAAGTGCCGCCTAACGATCCGTACTCGGCAACCGCCGCGTTGACTCCATACTCGGCCGCTCGCTGTGCGTGAGCAAGCCCACCGCTACCACCGCCGATCACCAGCAGATCAAATTTCTCCGACACCTTTTTCTCCCTGTTTTCCCGACGCAGACATAGGTCTGCGTCAGCAACGCTGTGCTAATATGCAGCGCTTGAAAAGGATATCAAGCGCTCTATGTCCAACCCTCTGCTCGACACATCATCGTTACCCCGGTTTGGTGAAATCAACCCGGACCATGTGTTGCCTGCAATTCAGCAGCTCATAAGCAGTCATCGCGAGCAACTCAACACCTTACTCGCGCAAAACTCTGATCCGAATTTCAAGTCCCTGGTCGTGCCCATCGAACTGATGGAACACGAACTCGGTCGCGTCTGGTCACCGGTGACACACCTGCAAAGTGTACTCGGATCACGCGATTGGCGGGAGGCCTTCAAACAAGCCCTGCCCCTGCTCACCGAGCATGGCACCGAAATATCACAGAATGTTCGCCTGCAGCGCGCCTACGCTGGCGTTGGTGATTCACTCGCGGCCGACGCATGCGAATCACATCGTAGCGCCGTCGACCATGCACTACGTGATTTTCATCTTGCGGGCGTAGACCTGCCTGAAGCCGACAAGAATCGTTTCAAGGAAATCATGCAGGAACTTGCCGCGATTCAGGCGAGCTTCGAACACAATGTGCAGGACGCGATGGACGCCTGGTCGCTGCACATTGAAAGCGCCGATGATCTGGTCGGCATCCCGCAGCAAACGCTGGACAGGGCGGCTGACGACGCGGCAGATAGGCAACTCGGCGGCTGGCTCTTGCTGCTCAATTATCCAACTTATGACGCGATCATGACGCATGCCCATGATCGGCAGTTACGCGAAAAACTGTATCGCGCCTGGTCCACGCGCGGCTCCGATCAGGGTGACAATCCGGAGTGGGACAACAGCGACAATATCGAGAGGATATTGGCGCTACGTCATGAGGCCGCAAATCTCGTCGGCTTTGATAATTATGCGGAGTACTCTCTGGCCACAAAGATGGCGAACTCCAACGACGAGGTGCTCGATTTTCTGCGGGAACTCGCCGCTCGCTCGCGTGATGCGGCCGAGCAGGAGCTTTCCGATCTGCAGGAATTTTCCGAGATGGAGCTTGCGCCCTGGGACATAACGTTCTGGTTGGAAAAATACAAACAGGCCAAGTTCTCCGTGTCCAACGAAGAATTGCGCCAGTACTTCCCGGCCAAGACAGTCATCAGTGGCCTGTTTGCTCTCGCCGCTAAACTCTATGACGTCAGCCTGGAGCAGGGGCATGATATCGCGGTCTGGCATCAGGACGCTCGTTATTTCTCTGTTAAGAATTCGGCAGGTGAGGTCATTGGTGGGTTTTACACAGACATTTATGCGCGCAATGGCAAACGCAGCGGCGCATGGATCGACGAATGCATTGGTCGGCAGCATCTGAATGGCAAGACAGAGTTGCCCGTCGGTTACCTGGTTTGCAACTTTCCACCGCTGGATGACACGGGACTTTCTCTGCTAACACACGACGATGCCGTAACCTTGTTTCACGAGTTCGGCCACATGTTGCACCACTTGTTAACGCGCATCGATATACCGAGCGTTTCGGGCATCAACGGTGTGCCTTGGGATGCAGTCGAACTACCAAGTCAGTTCATGGAGAACTTTGCATGGAGTTACGAGGTTCTCAGTGAATGTTCCTCGCATGTCAAAACCGGCGAGCCCTTGCCGCGGGAAATGTTCGACAAACTCGAGCAGACCCGTACCACCGGGGCCGGACTTGCGATGCTGCGCCAACTGGAACTGGGGATGTTTGATTTCCGCCTGCATGCGGAATACCAACCGGACAACCCGATAACAGCGCTGCAGATGCTTGATGACGTTCGTAAGGAAGTTTCACTATTGAAGCATCCAGAGTACAACCGCCTGCCACACGCGTTCTCACATATTTTCGCGGGCGGCTATGCCGCGGGATACTACAGCTATAAATGGGCCGAGGTGCTCGCCGCCGATGCGTTCTCTGCTTTCCAGGAAGTAGGTATTTTTGATCTCGAAACAGCGCAACGATTCCGCCATGAAATCCTCGAGGTTGGTGGTAGCCGCGACATCATGGACGCCTACATCGCATTTCGCGGTCGCAAACCAACGATCGACGCACTGTTGCGCCAGGACGGCATTCAAGCGGAATGAAAATTGCCACCTGGAACGTGAACTCGATGAACGTGCGTCAACCGCATGTTATCGAGTGGCTGCAGACCCACGAGCCCGAGGTATTGGTCTTACAGGAAATAAAGCAGGTGACCGAGAAGTTTCCCGCCGACAAATTGCAGGCGATGGGCTATCACTCCATTGTCAGCGGTCAAAAAACTTACAATGGCGTTGCTGTAATCAGCAAGATACCGGCGACCGATCCGGTTACTGATTTTCCGGATCTCGATGACCCGCAACGACGTATTCTCGCAAGCACTATCAACGGCGTACGCGTCGTCGATCTTTACGTTCCGAACGGCTCGGAAGTCGGCTCGGAAAAATACGAATACAAGCTCGGCTGGTTAGCATCGTTACGACAATTTCTCGAAGCGGAAATGAGAGTGCACGAAAAACTTGTCGTTCTCGGCGACTTCAACATCGCGCCGGCGGATGAGGACGTACATGATCCCGAGGGATGGGGTGAAGCCATTCTTTGCAGTCCAAAAGAACGCAAAGCGCTGCGTGATCTGACTGATCTTGGCTTGACTGACGTATTTCGAAAGTTCGAGCATCCCGAGAAAACGTTTAGTTGGTGGGACTATCGTGCAGCGGGTTTTCGCCGCAACGCCGGCTTGAGAATCGATCTTATACTGACCAGCGATGCGATGACGAAGCGCTGTACTTCGTGTTATGTCGACAAGGAACCGAGAGCCTGGGAGCGACCATCCGATCATGCTCCGGTCGTCGCAGAATTCGATGTGTGATCTCCCTCTCTACACCATGCCTGCATGTAACATATTCCGCAGAATCGACCTGTGACGTGGGTATCTGCGGTGTATGATGAAAACAAAAAAGTGCAGAGAGTGATGTCTCAGGATCGGCGCAATAATTACGACGTAACCAACACCGTACAGGTCAGTAGCTCTGCCTCCGTGCGCAATGCTGTGCAAGAGCTATTTTCAGAAACATTTCCCGGCATGTCATACGACAAGTTGTGGCTCGCTTTTTACGATTTTGAACGATTATTCGCTGGTCGTTATCCGGATTACGCGGGCTGCGACACAACCTATCACGACATGCAGCACACGCTGGATATGACGCTGGCTGTCGCTCGCCTGATCGTTGGCTACGAGCGCAGTGCGGAGCCGCCCGATCGCCTTGGTGCGAATCGTGCGCAGATGGCCATTGTGACATCACTATTTCACGACTCCGGTTATATTCGCCACGAAGTGCGAGACAAGGAGTTTTCGAACGGCGCGGAATTCACGCTTTACCATGTTTCACGCAGCGCTGATTTCCTGCGTCGCTACCTGCCGAGCCTTGGTATGGCGCGCGACGTCGGCGTGAGCAGCATGATTGTTCACTTCACCGGTTACGAACTCGATCTCGACGAGATAGAGCTCGACGATCCACGCGACATTATCTGTGGACATTTGATCGGTACAGCCGATCTGATTGCGCAAATGGCTGATCGTTGTTATCTGGAGAAGTGCCACGACCAGCTTTACAAGGAGTTCGTCGTTGGTGGCGTTGCTATCGAGAATGCAAAACCGGGCGAATACATGGTGCGCTACAAATCCGGCAAGGACCTCCTCAGAAAAACACCCGCCTTCTATCAGCAGGTCACACGAGACCGCCTGAACTCCAAATTCAATCGTGCCTATCGCTACGCAGAAGTCCTGTACTCGGGACAGAACCCGTACATTGATGCCATCAGGCACAACATTACGCACCTCGTTCGAATTCTGGAGACAAACGACTGGTCGTTATTGCGTCGCGAACCAGCTTATTTCCTTGGTATTGCGAACGCCGTCCAGGATATCGAACAACTGGTTGCGACACAGCTGGCCTCTTTAACAGGTAAGGGCATCAAGAGTGATGGTCCGTTACTTATGCCCGGCTGACCGCGCCCGCATCAGTCACGCTCTTGCTCCTCACGCCATAATCTCAAGGCCTGATACTCAGATCTCGATAGTCGCCGGTTTGCGTAAAAAGCAGCCAGCACTGCCGCGACAGCAGCATAAAACACGTCCGCAACTGTCAGGCGCTCGTCGAAATAAACTGGCCAGGTCATGCTGGTCACGGCCCGCAATACATCCAGTGTCCCAGTTCCAAATCCTTCCGCGGTCACCGACGCTGCAACAACAATATTTGCTATCAACGAACCGGCAACGGCCATTACTGCGGCAATGAGCGGAAAGCGCCAATCGGCACCTCTTCCCGCTAATCGAGTGCTGTGCCCTAGCAAGAATCCAAGCACGACCGTGAACCACGGAAACACACGATTGCTGAGCTCGGAGAGCGTAATCCAGAAAATGCTGAAAACAATTATGACGATGAGCCCCGCAACAACGGCGTTACGTACCGACTGTGCGTTGACGAGTCGTTTGCCGTCAGCAGACGTTACTTCCGTCGGCTTGCCGCTACCGTGTTTCTTTCGTAGTCGTAGTGGGTTTTGTGCGTCACTCATTCGTGGAATCTTATCGTGAATGGCGATAAAAGGTCATTCCCTTAGACTGCTTGCCACCAGCTATACAGAAATTCCTGAGCGGCTCCCGTTGGCGTGCAGTGCTCCTCGAGCTCGTTCGCACGCATACGGAAGTCCGGTTCAAGCAACGCCTTCAGCATTTCGACGGAGTAGCGCTGAACCTCCAGACTGCTGCAGCGCACAGGGCCCTCCTCGCCGAAGGTCGCCAGCAGGAAATGGCCTCGAGATTGAAGGGGTTTTCGCAGAACATCAAGATAACGATCCCGATCAGCCGCGTCGGTTAAGAAGTGAAATACAGCACGATCGTGCCAAACGGCATAGGAGCGTGACGGCTCAAACTCTGTGACATCGGATTCAATCCACTTCGCTTGAGTGGCCGCGGTTCCGAGCCGAGTATGGGCTTGTGTAAATGCGCTGGACGCAATATCCAGAACACTTACGTCCTGATAACCAGCATCGAGTAACTTGTCTACAAGGGTCGATGCGCCACCACCCACATCCAGAACCGGAGCTTGTAGCGATACCTCAGTCAAGCGAATCAACTCCAGCGATTTCGCCGGAACTGGTTGGTACCAAGAGACGTCCGCCGAATCCTTGGTTGTGTAGACGTGTTCCCAGTGCGATTTTCGGGAAGTGTTCATAGGGGCTCCTTTTACGAAGACGACGGAAGGTAAATAAAAAGGTTTGATCCGCTTTGCATTACCATTATCGCGACGCTATTTGCCCAGTGCGCGCTCGCTGAAGCCGTTTAACGTCTAAGCTAACTTGATCTCAGCTTATGGCGCGGTTCTTGCGGATGGAAGAGGCATGACAGAAGCCAGAGTGCAAGTGCAGTGCAGTGTTAGGCTGCAGATTCGACTGAGACATCCCACCCCGGAAAAAGTAACACCGATGGGTGACAACGTAATGCCCTGGCAAGGGTCTTAGCTCTTTCGACACCAAGACTAACTCGGTCATTCTCAATCGCCGAAATAGTAGATTGGGGAATACCGCAGGACTCGGCCAACTCATTCTGACTCAATTCCTGGAGCTCCCTAAGGATGCGAACGGATTCGCCGATTGATACCTCGACATGACGTTTCGCGAGTTTAAAATCCTTCATCACTATTTCCTCCTATAGTCGTGCACTGTTAGCTCAACAACGAGCACGAATAGTTTCTCCTTCTCAACGCGATAAATGACCCGGTACTGTCCACCAAGCCGGGAAGAACGGTGACCTTTCCATTCGCCCCTAAGTGGTTCGTCATTGAACCCCCGAATTAGGCGAAGCCCGTTGGGCCCGGAGATCTGCACAATGTCCTTCCACTTCTCGTATCGCTTGAGAACATCCGGATTGTGGCCTAACGTCTAAGCTAACTTGTTGCCGGAAGAAAGCATGCGCGTCACACGGAAAATCCAAGGGTAGGATCCTGAGCTATCGCAAATCATAGGTGTCGGTAAGATACAACGATAGCCGGCGACCCCATCATTCACATACATCGGGCCTGTCTCGTGCGATCAAGGCGGCTAATGCTGTCCGGAGCCCTTTGGACATCTGACTTCGCCGATAGCATGTTATTCGACCGTGACGCTCTTAGCCAGATTTCTCGGTTGATCCACATCCGTGCCCTTCAATACCGCCACGTGATACGCGAGCAGTTGCAGCGGAATCGTATACAGAATCGGCGCCTGGAAATCCTGAATCGGCGCTGGCATGCGCATGGTGTGAGTTCCCTGACGATCACCGAGCTGAACGCGCGGATCTGCAAACACATATAACTCACCGCCACGTGCGCGAACTTCCTGAAGATTGCTCTTTAATTTTTCGAGCAACTCGTCATCAGGTGCAACAGCAATTACTGGCATGTCCTCATCAACGAGTGCCAGTGGTCCGTGCTTTAGTTCACCTGCCGCATACGCTTCGGCATGGATGTAGGAAATTTCCTTCAGCTTTAGCGCGCCCTCCATTGCGACCGGGTTTTGAACGCCGCGCCCGAGGAATAGTGCGTGATGCTTGTCGGCAAAATGTACGGCTAAGGCCTCGATAGACGCGTCCATCGCCAGAACCTGTTCGATCAAGCCTGGTAGTTCTGCTAACTGTGCGACGAGCGCACGTTCCTGTTTTTCTTTCAGGCCGGCACGACGGGCCAGAGCAATTGTCAGTAACGCCAGCGCTGCGAGCTGCGTCGTGAACGCCTTGGTTGAAGCGACACCAATTTCGGGGCCGGCGTTCGTCATCATTGTCAGCTCCGACTCACGCACCATTGAGCTCTCGGGCGCATTGCAGATCGTCAGCGTTGAGACGTAGCCCATCTCTTTCGCAGCCCGTAATGCGGCGAGCGTGTCGGCCGTCTCGCCCGACTGGCTAATGGTGACAAACAGCGTTCCCTCTGGAACAACCGGTGATCGATAGCGGTACTCACTCGCGATCTCTACTGTGCAAGGCAGTCTGCAAAGTTGCTCGATCCAGTACCTTGCAACGAGGCCCGCATGATAGCTCGTGCCGCAAGCCACGATATGTACGCCTTTTGCTGCGTCCAACACATCATTGGCTTTTGGCCCGAATGCCGCATCCAGGACTTTACCGTTTGCGATGCGCTCATTCAGTGTGCGAGCAACCGCCTGCGCCTGCTCATGAATCTCTTTTTGCATGAAATGTCGGAAGCTGCCGCGCTCCGCCGCATCTGCCGTGAGCTCACTTTCCTTCACTGGGCGCTCGACGACCGCGCCGCTTTCGTCCCAGATCGTTACCTTGGTGCGTTCGACCTTGGCTACATCGCCCTCATCAAGAAACATGAAGCTTCGTGTCACCGGTAACAACGCAGCAACATCCGAGGCAACGAAGTTTTCATCAATGCCGAGACCAATGACAACCGGACAACCCTGTCGAGCTAACACCAGCGTCTCCGCATCGTCGGCGCTCATTACCACCAGCGCGTACGCGCCTTCAAGTTCTGCGACCGTAGCGGTAACTGCGGCCACAAGGTCGTCGGTGCTCTTGCGGTGATGGTGAATTCGGTGTGCAACGACTTCGGTGTCTGTGTCCGACGTGAACTCGTAACCCTTGCGCTTAAGGTCGTTACGCAGCTCTTCGTAGTTTTCGATGATTCCATTGTGGACGATCGCAATATCAGCGGCCGAGGTATGCGGGTGAGCATTGGCTTCGTTGGGAGTTCCGTGGGTAGCCCAACGAGTGTGTGAAATACCGGTAACGCCTCTGATCGGATTCTCATCGAGCGCGTCCTGTAGCTCCTGCACCTTTCCAAGTCGGCGTAGACGGGTGATTCCTTTGTCACTCTGCACGGCAACACCCGCAGAATCATAGCCACGATATTCGAGTCGCCTTAGTCCTTCCATAAGAATGGGAACTACGTTTCTTTCGGCGACAGCGCCGACGATTCCGCACATTTATTTTGTATCCTTATTTACAGGTTTTGCCCAGCCTTCAATGCTCTTTTGCTTGCTGCGCTCCAGGGTCAGGCTGTCGCCGGGCGCTCTTCGCGTGATTGTCGAGCCGGCCCCAATCGTTGCGCCGGCACCGATCTCGACCGGCGCTACCAACTCAACACCGGAACCGATAAACGCGCCATCTCCGATTTTCGTTTTATGTTTGTTCGCGCCATCATAGTTACACGTGATCGTTCCGGCGCCGACGTTCACACCAGCTCCAATCTCCGCGTCACCGATGTAAGTCAGGTGATTCACTTTGCTGCCGTCGGCAACTGTGCTCTTCTTTATCTCGACGAAGTTGCCGACCTTCACATTGTCGGCTAGTTCTGCGCCCGGTCGCAGTCTCGCAAACGGCCCGATCTCGCAATTAGCTCCGGTCGTCGCGCCTTCTATATGGCAGTTGCTGTGGACCATTGTGCTCGCACCAAGCTTGCTTTCACGAATCAAATTATTGGATTCGATCTTTGTGCCGTCTCCCAGCTCAACATCGCCTTCGAACACCGCATTGACGTCGATGAAAACGTCTTTGCCGCACTTCAAGGTGCCACGAATATCGACGCGCGCGGGATCTGCAAACCCAACGCCTTCCTGCATCAGCTCATCAACCAGTCGCGCCTGCAACGCGCGCTCTGCTTCTGCCAGTTGTTTCTTGTCGTTGATACCCATTACCTCCATGCTGCTGTCAGCCTTGATGCCGTGCACTTTAACGTTATCGGCAACCGCCAGAGCGATTACGTCGGTCAGATAATACTCGCCTTGTGAGTTGTTGTTGCCAAGGTTTGCCAGCCAGCTCTTGAGCTTGTCGCCCGGACACAAGATTACTCCGGTGTTGATTTCACGAATGCGACATTGGTCGTCACTCGCATCTTTTTGCTCGACGATATATTGCACGCTGTCGTTTGCTCGAACGATACGGCCATAACCTGTCGGATCATCCATGTCGACGGTGAGGACAGCCATTTCGCCTGCTGGTGTCTCTGCCAACAACCGCTCCAGCGTAGCTGGCATCAGCAATGGCACATCGCCCGCAAGAATCAGCACTCGATTCTCATCCGGTGTTTCCGGCATCGCCCGCTGCACAGCATGCCCGGTCCCTAGCTGCTCGGCCTGCAGTGCCCAACGAATATCCGGCTCGGGAAGCTCCGCTTGCACGTCCTCGGCGCCATGGCCATAAACCACGCAGACGTCATCTGCCGCCAGTGCTCTTGAGCACGCCAGAACGTGCGCCAGCAAAGGCTTTCCAGCCAGCGGCTGTAAGACTTTCGGCAGGTCGGAACGCATTCGCGTTCCCTGTCCGGCAGCCAGAATAATGATGCTCAGGCCCAAGCAAATCACTCCATAAATCGTAGCCTGCGCATCATACAGGATGTTCGATATTGCGAACTTGCTTCAGGTCTCGTTAACAATGGTAGCGTATGCTGCAACGATGCGGTTTCTGAACCTTTTATTGCTTTTTCCCCTTGCCGCCGCCGGCAGTGAAATCTATACGCGCGACGGCGTCACGGACGGCGATACGTTCTACCTCGCACCCAGCGCTTTCACCAATGATGACCCGGCCTTCGAGAGCTGGGTAACCTACAGCCTGATGAAAAGCACCTGCCAGCTTGAGATTGGCGGCGAGAATCCGGCGCGAGCGAGCGGTTTTGAGTGCGAATTCAAGGCGAGAAGCCATCTCGTCAATGCGTGGCAGGAGAAACTTCAACAAAAACAAAATATTACAGATGAATACCTGGATGCTTTGACCGAGGTTCAGGAGGCTGGTTTCCTCGGCGAATACACCGCCTGTTTCTTTGGCAAGGGGCACTGGCAGCTACCTGAAGGTCTGAGAGCTACTGAGTTTCAGGCCTGGCGAAAAACGAACCTTCGTCGTCACCGACCGCAAACGCGAATTATCGGTTCGTGGAACTACAAACCTTCCCCCAACCCCCAAAAGGGGTCAGAGCCCTTTTGAGGACGAATTGCGGAGAATTGAATCTTCTTTCTGTTGTTGTCCGTTTGGCACTATTTCTCCATGCCGCGTCATACAATGTATCGATTCACGCGTTCGTGTGATCGATCGAAGCGATACCGACGATTGTTCGCCGGTACCGTCGAAGACGACGATGATCAAATTCGAATCGCGGTTCGAAAAGGTCGAGCATTGAGATAAGCGAAAAAGGGCTCTGACCCCTTTTGGCGGTTAGCGCTGGCCTTTCAGCTTTTGCGCTGCGCGATAACGGGCACGGGCCTCGGCGAGTTCGGCCTGAGCGCGGGCAATATCGGTTTCTTCCGATGCGCCCTTGAGTGCTTCTTCCGCGTCTTTCTGTGACGCGAGCGCTGCGGCTTCATCAAGCTGGTCGCCGCGCAATGCAGTATCGGCAAGAACCGTCACGATATGTGGTTGCACTTCCAGCAAACCGCCCGTGATGTAGAAACTCTCTTCCTTGCCATCCTCGTCCTGCACTCGCACTTCGCCTGGAGACAGCGGTGTCAGCATCGGCGCATGACGCGGTGCGATACCAACCTCGCCCATCTTGGCGGGTGCGAAAACCATCGCGGCAGTGCCTGAATGGATTTCGCCTTCTGCGGATACGATGTCAATTTTTATAGTTGCCATGCCAATTTATGCCCTATGGGTGCTCCTACTGGAAGTTCTTCGCGTTCTCGACCGCTTCTTCGATCGTGCCGACCATGTAAAACGCCTGCTCCGGAATGTGGTCGTAGTCGCCATTAACAATTCCGTTAAAGCCGCGAATGGTTTCAGCCAAGGATACGTATTTTCCGGGTGAGTTCGTGAAAACCTCAGCCACGAAGAACGGCTGTGACAGGAACTTCTGAATCTTGCGCGCTCGGTTAACGATGAGTTTGTCTTCTTCAGAGAGCTCATCCATACCCAGGATCGCGATGATGTCCTGCAATTCTTTGTAGCGCTGCAATACGGCCTGTGCGCCACGTGCGCAATCGTAATGTTCCTGACCAATAACAAGCGGA
>JAJFKQ010000027.1 GCA_021773155.1 Woeseiaceae bacterium
TAGCAGAATGATTCGAGTCCTACCATTGTTCGCCAGTATAGTGCCCGTCATCGGAGTGGCTGCCGCCTTTTGGCTCAATGTTCGAGCTGGAGTACTCCCCGGCTGTATGCCGATGCTGGATGGCTGCACGTCGATTAGCGCAACCGGCCGATACATGCCAGGTAGCATGCCATTTCGAGCTGTGTTGCTTCCTCAGGCGGCCTTTCTTGTGATTTTGTGGTGGATTGGCGTTGAGTGGCTCAAGCAAGTAGCACCTGCATCTCGTGCGCGGCACGTGGTCCTTTTCTCGGGCGTTTTCGGAGCCGTCGCTTTGGTTATTTACGTGACATTCCTGGGGACCAAGCAGCCGTTCTACGAATTCATGCGGCACTTTGGCATTTATTTCTATTTTTTTGGAACCGCGATAGCGCAGATCGTTTTGACAGCGGCCATGCCCCATTCACGCCTTCGAACCACAATGTTGTGGGTAATCGCGGCGCCATTTGCTCTTGGTTTGATCAACTGGGCACAAAAACTGTGGCTCGGCGATTCGGACATTTTTGAAAACCAAATTGAGTGGATTTCCGCGTTCCTGATGCAGGTATGGTTTGCGTTGCTGTATTTCGCGTGGCGAAAATCGGGGCTCACGGTCAGCGTTCGAACGGATCCGCCCAACGCTCGTCACTAACAACAGATTGATCCGTCAGTGACGACAGAAACTCGACGAGGTCTGCCCGTTCTTCATCCGTCAGTTCGAAACCATCCACAAACTCGGACTTGAAGGGACTCAATCGACCATCGCCGGCTTTTATCCCTTCTTCAATCAATCGCCCGCCACGAGCATAGTGATCGATAACCGCGCCCAGCGTGGCGATGCTGCCATCGTGCATATAGGGCGCGGTTAGCGTGATATTTCTAAGCGAAGGCGCTTTAAAGCGTCCCATGTCCCTCACTTTTCCGGTCATGTCGAATAAGCCGGTATTGTCGTCGGGATAGGCGCCGGATGCATTCAGGTTATAGAGGCCGGTGTTGTGGAATCCAACCTGGTCGACATTCGAATTTGCATGTGTGGTGCTGTCGGTGAAATTGAATCCCCCGTGACAATGGAAGCACTCCAGCTCTTCGGAGAAAAACAGCTCCAGGCCTCTCTCGGCTGCGGGCGTTAGAGCCGCGAGATCGCCCTCAAGGTACCGATCGTAAGGTGAATCATAGCTGACGATGGAGCGGACAAATGCGGCGATGGAGCGTACGGCGTTGAGTACCGAATACGGATTTTCATCATTCGGAAAAGAGGCCTTGGCGAGACTTCGATAATTATCATCGGACGCCAGCAACGCAGCAATTTCTGCCTCGCGTCCGCCCATTCCCATCTCGACAGGGCTATCCCCCAACAATGGCGTTAACGCCTGATCTTCGAGCCGGTCCAGTAAGGGATTCGCCCAGGTCAGACGGCTCGCATAAGCGGTATTGACAAGGCCCATCGAGCTCCTTGGGTGCACGATACCGGTTGAACCGACTGATCGGGTCTTGCCGTCAGTGAAAGCCAGTGCCTGAATATGGCAGGTCGCACACGACATCGTATTGTTGCCAGACAAACGTGTGTCGTAGAACAACCAGCGACCCAATTTTACTTTGGTGTCGCTCATTGGATTATTTTCTGGTACTTGCGGATGTGGAAAGGTGCTCGGCAGGTGCCAGTCATAAGTCGCAGTCTGTGAAGTGGATAAAGTTATCGCTATTGCAACAACGACACCGACGCCAGCAATCGCAGCGAGATATTTCAACGCCGTACCCGAAAAACCTGTTGGGGTTGCAGTTTGACTGTGCCCTCCATAGTCAGCCCCAGCGCTTTAAATGGCGCCAAACATTCGGATTCCGCCGGGCTGGACGAACAATCGCTGCCAATTCCGTCCTGCAAATCGATTCCGCGAAACAAGTCGGAAAGTTCGAGCGTAATTCGGCTGGTATCTGGTGAGAAATCAGAAAGACTGACCGTAACTCGATTGGGTGAACTGCAGCCCGTTATGTTCTGGATGGTACCCTCGCAACCGGTGCTACCAAGGTGAATCCAGTAACGATCAGTCGGGCTCGAAATACCGGCCCGCAGAAATTTGAAACCAGAGCGCCAATGCCAGTGCATGGCAGCATCGTCGAGTGGTGCCTGTGCAAGCAAAGGGTTGGTGTGGTTCATGTCGAATGGCACACCGATGATGAGCTTGAGGCCAGCGATATCGCTCGTTGCGACAGTGCCCCTGATCGTTGAATTCATGTCGGAAGTACCGTTACTGCAGGTGCCGGCGCCATTCTCGAGATCGATCAATGCAATGTCCTGCTGCTGCCAGTGTTCGTCAGGCGTCAGTGATACAGGATGTTCTGTTCCCGAGGAGTCGATCATCAGGACATCCGAGACGTAGAAGCGCAGATCCGAAAGCGCCAATGCGGTGTCATCGCACCGAATCGGTTGTCCTGCCCAGGACGCTGAAAACTCAATGTTCACCGGAACGCGCTTGGCAGAACACGCAATGCAACCCATCAGGATTGTGAAAAGCAGCAAATAGCTAGCTGGACGCTTTACTAACCTCGTCAGACACGTCATCGGCGGCTTCGGCGTCCGGGTCTTGCTTGTCGGGTATGAATGAATAATCGAGAACTCCGGTCGCAATCATGTCAGTCGACGCCTGTGCGACGGACAACTCGGTTTCCACCTCGCGGATCTTGGCTTCAGCGTGCACGCTTTCCGTAGCACGTTCTGTCAGTTCGCAGCGCAGTTCGCGCGTCTTCAGAACCGAATCCCTCAGGTCCGACGACACTTTAGTGAGCTTCGATTGCTGCTCGGTGATGACATTGTCACGTCGCTCCAGTCCAATGGTCGTTTCCTTCAGTTCATCCTCAAGCTTCTCAAGGTGGGTCCGGGAGTCACTTGTTTCTGACTGCGCGATACGCAACTCTGCTGTGAGTTCGCGAATACGGTCATCACGCGGATCACGTTTTTTCGCCCGACTTCGCGCGCTCAAACTGCCGCTAATTGCAGCCAGAACCCAGCCCAGCAGGAACGTCCCGCCGGCGATGAAGATCAGTTCATTTGGAAGCTCTACAAACATCGCGTCATGATCAGTTGATTTTGTCCCTCAATAAAGGACGAGGTTCTCAATCCTGGCAAAGCCGAATCGCCGTTCCATGACCATAAAGGGTCACCGCTCAAAAGGCAACAGTATAAATAGTCGTTTAAAAACAATAAGTAACAAGTTATTTTTAATCTAAAAGATGAGTTCCGGTCTAGCGACGACACCAATACTGCTCCGACTGACTGTCGAGGAATTGTTCGGCAAATGCGCCTTTTAGCATCGCCAGGGTGGATAACATGCCCGCCTGCGTACAGGTGTCGGCCGCGACCGTAATTGACGATGCAGCCTCTTCGACTGGCCAACCGGTTCGTGGATCGATCACATGACCGTAGCGAATCCCGTCCTTCATCAGAAATCGCCGTGCGTCGCCGCTGGTAGCCAATGCGCCATGCCGCAGCTCGATCAGTTTTGCTGCCCCACCGAGGTCAACAGCTTCAATTCCTACCGTCCAGGCTTTCCGTAATTGTGGTGGCCCGGTCACGGCCAGATCGCCACCGAAATTCACAAGGCAAGGCGTGTTGCCGACAGACCGTAGAATGCCTATGGAACGATCGACCGCGTATTCCTTACCGATACCGCCCAGGTCGATCTCCATCTCCGCCGGCAAGGTAAGCAGCGGAGATTGCCAGTCCACTTTATCCCAGCCAACCAGGCTTAACAGGGCCTCGACAACATCCTTCGCCGGAATATTCTCATTGCCGTCGAAAGTCCATGCTCGCCGCAGCACGCCCGACGTGATGTCGAATGCGGCGTCACTCATTGAATACAGCGTTTGCGCAAAATCCAGCAATTGGGCCGTCTCACCGTCGACTGCGACCGTCTTGCCCTTTGCTGAGTTGATTTTATGGATGATATTGCCGTCGATATAGCGGCTGAGCTTTACCTCAATTCGCCATGCCTCGGCGGCTACCAGCGCAGCCAGTTTCTTCGCGTCCCGAGCAGATTTCGCCTCGCACAGCAATTCGCAGGGGCTACCCATGGCCTGAAACCGGCCTGAGTAGCCCTGCGGCAGTGCTTCTATGCTGACATTTCGGTCTATTTCTTGAACCGGCAGCTGAACTGCACAATGAGGGCATTCAGGAAAGTCTTCATCATACTCGTCTTGTTGCTTCACTTGGAATTCTTGGCCAGATCTGGAAAATCCGTGAATAGGCCGTCAACAGAAAGTTCGTCGACGGCGAAGCGCAGAAGTTCTGCGAATGATTCAAAACCCGGCGGAAGATCGTCCTTGCGAAAGGTAAATGGATGCACTGCCAGCCCCTGCGCGTGCGCATTGGCTACCAGACCAGAATCTTCGATCCGACCGCCGGGGTGTTGTCGGTAAAGATGATTGATCCAGGGACCGATGCCATCCACCCGTTCAGCGAGTTGTTTGAGGCCCTCAGTGGTGCACAGCCGGTCGTAGTCGGTATTTGCCTCACCCCACTCATTCTGCCCGACCAACTGAATCAATTTCATCTCACAATTGTAGATGTCCCTGATCCGGACTAGCTCCTGATCGTCGAAGCACTGTATGTAGACCGGGTCACCGTGGGATTCGTAGCCGAACTCCCGCAATACATCGAGAAACAGCGGCGTGACATCAACGCCTTCATCCCGATGCCACGCCGGGCGTTTGATCTCAGGGTAAATGCCAACTGCCCGGCCTTCGTTTGCCTGCAGCTCTGCAATGAAGGCGAGCTCCTCGGTAAAGGTGTGCACATGAAATACTTCGTCATTGCGTTTGAATCGATCCGGATATACCGGTGTCCCATCGGCATTGGTTCGCTCGTGAACTTCCAGTTGCCTGATCTCACTGAGCGAGAAATCGCGGACGTAATAGCGGCCATCTACTCGTGAGCGCCCGGCAAATTGTGTCGCGACATCCGTGACGCGATCCAGGTGGATATCGTGTAGGACAACGAGCTCGTCGTCACGCGTCGCAACGACATCCTGTTCGAGGTAATCCGCCCCCATGGTGTATGCGAGCGCTTTTGCAGGGAGTGTGTGTTCCGGCAGGTAACCGGAGGCACCCCGGTGTGCGATTATGACTGGCCTAATCGGTGGGCCCATCCGCATCGAAGCCCGGAAAGTCCAAAACTTCCCAGCGGGCCGTATCTTCACCACGGGCCTGGCGGCGCAATGCGTCTGCCATCTCGCGATCGTTCCACCCGATATTTTCCTGACAGCGCTCAAGCATTTCGGGCGGAGTATCAGCCCCGCTACCAAATGGCCTGATCGCAATCATGTTTATGTCGTTCGCTTCGGCGACATCCATCATAAACTTGACGAGGTCGGGCTTGTCTTCGTAGACACTGGAAAGCACGAATACCGCTTCCGCTGCCTTTATTTGTTCGATCAATTCATCCTTGATCGCCTGCAAGCCACCCGACCCAGGAATGTTCTCCGGTCGGCTCACGTTGATGTAGTAAAAACGATCCACGCCCTCGAGAAACTCAAATAAGCGCAGGTAATCGTAGCTTTCTTCAAACGCATGGGTCGCGAAGACATTAATCGGATCACTTTCAGACACCTGTCGCACCTCTATTCCCAAGTATGGCCTTAGTTTAGCGAATAAAATGACTGTACGCGCGCATAGCGCTACAACCCCCGATTCGGTATCGTATGCAGCGCATGCGCCTCCTTCAATACAACATTCGATACGCCGTCGGCGGTGGCGCCAGCATGCACATGCCGTTGCCCGGCGCGGGCTATGTTCTGGGCAATCAATCCGTACTACCGGATATCACAAAATTCATCAAATCCGTCGATCCGGACATTGTTGGGCTCATCGAGGTTGATACTGGCTCAATTCGCAGCCGCAAGGTGAATCAGGCGGAAAAAATTGCTGCGGACCTCGGAATGAATACTTCCTACGAGACGAAGTACGGCGAGAAGTCGCTCAATCAATTGCTACCGATCGTTCGAAAACAGGGTAACGCCTTTATGGCGGCGAATCGGGTGCACGGCGAGAAATTTCATTATTTTGATACCGGAATTAAACGGCTGATCATTGAACTGGAACTCAAAGACTACGCGATCTTCCTGGTGCATCTGTCACTGAAGTATCGCCACCGCCACTTGCAAATGCGGCGCCTTTACGACTTGATTCAGGAGACCAGGAAACCTGTCGTGGTTGCCGGCGACTTCAATACTTTCTGGGGTGAGAACGAGATCTACCTTTTCATGAAGGCGGCTGGCCTTAAATCCGCCAACACTGAAAGTCTGCCTACCTACCCCAGTCGGGCACCGCGCAAGGAACTTGATTTCGTGCTGTATCAGGACGGTATCGATGTAACCGGATTCGAAGTTCCGGATGTGCGCCTGTCCGACCACCTGCCAATAATTTGTGATTTTGAACCGCGATAAGCGGACAACAACTGGACTACAAGTAAAGCAATGACCCCTCAACACTGGAAAACGGAAACAGATGACAAAGGCGTGGTCTGGCTATGCCTCGATACGGTGGATGCAAAAGTGAATGTGCTTTCCTCCGGGATATTGTATGAACTGGATCAGGTTCTCGAACCACTGACCAAATCTCCCCCGGCAGGGCTGGTCATTTGGTCTGGCAAGGACCGTAGCTTCGTCATGGGCGCGGATATCAAAGAATTCACGAAGATCGAGTCGGTTGAGCATGCACAGGAAGTCGTGCGCCTTGGACAGCAGTTGATGGATAAGGTCGAAGACCTGCGTTGTCCGACGGCCGCAGTCATCAACGGTTTTTGCCTTGGCGGTGGACTCGAGCTTGCCATGGCTTGTGACTACCGCATCGCATTCGCCGGTGACAAGAAGATACTCGGGCTGCCAGAAGTAAAACTCGGACTGCATCCCGGGTTTGGCGGCACCGTACGAGCTGTACAGATCTGTGGTGTCCGAGCAGCTATGCCGTTAATGCTGACAGGTAACCCGATCGCTCCAGGCAAGGCAAAGTCGATTGGTCTTGTAGACAAAATCACTACTGACGAGAAGTGGCGCGAGGATGCGGCCGCTATGCTCAATGCCGCGCCGCCGAAACAACGCGCGCCTCTGCTCGATCGAGTTTTGAACCTGGGTATTGCGCGCCCCATGGTACGCAACATGCTGCTAAAGCAAGTTCAGGGCAAAGCACGCAGGGAACACTACCCTGCTCCGTACGCGATGATCGATATATGGACATCGGATGCAGCGTCAGTAACGACAGGCTATGCGGCAGAAGCAAAGAGCTTTGCAAATTTGATGTGTTCCAGCACCTCGAGAAATCTGGTTCGCGTGTTCTTCCTGCAAAACCGCCTGAAAGGTCAGGGAAACGAGACAGGCGTTAAAGTGAAGCACGTGCACGTCGTCGGTGCTGGCGTCATGGGTGGCGACATCGCTGCCTGGTGTGCACTCCGCGGCCACACGGTGACGTTGCAGGACCGCGAACAGAAATATATCGATCCGGCGATGGAACGAGCCGCGAAATTATTCTCTAAACGCGTTCGCGACGAGGAGAAGCGAGCGGCTACCGTTGAACGATTGCGTTCGGATGTCGAAGGCGAAGGTGTAGCAAACGCGGATCTGGTAATTGAGGCTATTTACGAAAATCTGGAGGCAAAGCAGGCACTCTACGAAGCCTTGCAAGCGAGGATGAAGCCCGGTGCGTTGCTTGCGACTAATACCTCGAGCATTCGACTGGAAGAACTTCGCACTGTCTTACGCGAACCGCAGCGGTTCATCGGACTGCATTTTTTCAATCCGGTAGCCATGCTGCCACTGGTCGAAGTCATTCGTTGTGCCGATACTGATCAGGATGCGCTCGATATCGGCTTCGCCTTTACGAAGGGTATCGGCAAATTGCCGTTGGAATGCGCAAGCGCGCCCGGATTCGTCGTTAATCGTATTTTGGCGCCTTACATGGGAGAGGCAATGAATCTCGCGGAAGAAGGTGTTCCGTTGGTTGAGATCGACAAAGCGGCTGAAGCCTTCGGCATGCCGATGGGGCCCGTCGAACTGGCCGACAGTGTCGGCCTGGATGTTGCTTTGCACGTTGCAAAGGTTCTGGGTGCCGGATCAATACGACCGGTCCCGAAAGCGTTACAGAAAATGGTCGATAGTGGTTCTCTAGGTCGAAAATCAGGACAGGGGTACTATCGTTGGGAAGACGGCAAAGCCATAAAACCCGCGAGCGAGAGCGGCAATGTGCCCGCTGATATTGAAGATCGCCTTATCCTCGCCATGGTGAACGAAGCTGTTGCCTGCTTACATGATGAGGTAGTTACTGATCCCGACTTGTTGGACGCAGGCGTTATTTTTGGGACGGGATTCGCGCCGTTCCGTGGCGGCCCCCTGAACTACGCCAGGGAGCGAGGGACGACCACCGTAGTCATGCGATTGAACGAACTTGCCAAAGCCCATGGTGAGCGATTCGAGCCGCACAATGGGTGGTCGGACCTGTGACGGCCGTCACAGACCGCCCTGACCGCGAAAATAAACTGTGCGCCGCTTCACGCTGCGTGCATTGAGCGGTTCCAGAAGTCATTGAATTAACGGTAGAATACACGCTAACGGGACTCTGCAGTTCCATGAGCGAAACTAGAGTGAATTACAGGATGAATAATGGCAGATGAGCAGATAAGCACAGAGCTGCTCAGAGGGTTTTCTCCGCTAGACGGCTTGAAACGGGACAATCTTGCTGCGCTCGCGCGCAAGGTGCAGATCCGTGAGATGTCGCCTGGCCAGTTGCTGTTCAAGGAAGGCGATACCGAGAAACGCACGCTATACATCATCTCGGGCATTCTCGAGCTCGTTGATCAGGCAAAAGTCGTCGGCACCGTCGAAGGTGGCAGCGAGTTAGCCCGTAATCCTGTCGCACCGGTCTACCCGCGTCGTGTTACCGGACGTGCGAAAGATCGGGTCCAGTTCATTTCGATAGACAGCGACCTCCTCGACGTCATGCTGACATGGGATCAGACGGGTACTTACGAAGTTTCTGAGTTAGCCGGCAAGTCAGATCAGACCAACGAAGACTGGATGACGATGCTGTTGCGGACCAAAGCATTCCACAAGATTCCGCCGGCGAATATTCAGGCGATCTTCATGCGCATGCAGCAGATCAACTACCGGACTGGCGACGTCATCCTCAAGCAAGGCGCTGAGGGAGACTATTTCTACGTCTTGATCAGGGGTACTGCCCTGGTGACTCGTGAGACGCCACTGAGCAAAGAAGGCATAAAGCTTGCTGAGCTCAAGGTCGGCGATACCTTCGGTGAAGAAGCGCTGATCTCGGACGCGAAACGAAACGCAACGGTCGCTATGCAGAGTGACGGCGCCGTTATGCGGCTTGGTAAGGACGACTTCAAGAAGCTACTCAACGAGCCGATGCTTGACTGGGTCACGATGCGCGAGGCTGAGGAAATTATTCGCGGCGGCGGCCAATGGCTGGATGTCAGGCTACCCAGCGAATTCGAAAATCAGCACCTGGACGGTTCGCTCAACATACCGCTGTATTTCATTCGGCTGAAAATCAATACGCTGGATCAAAGCAAAAAGTACATTGTGTGCTGCGACACCGGGCGGCGTAGCTCGGCGGGCGCCTATATTTTGAGCGAACGCGGGTATCAGGCGTACGTGCTGAGGGGCGGCATCAACCAGGACCAGTCGTGATGGCTGTTTTGCCTACATCGTGTGAGTAGGCTTATCCCCACCAAGAGCGCCGGCAAGGTAATTTTCGATCTTCTTCTGCGTGTTCCCCTGATCCTGATCTGAGAACTGCACACCAATGCCCGCAGTGCGTTTTCCCTGTGCACCCTTCGGCGTCATCCAGATCACGGTCCCTGCGACCGGGATCTTTTCTTCCTCGCCCATAAGGTTCAATAGCATGAAGACTTCGTCGCCAAGGCGGTACGAGCTATTGGTGGGAATAAACAACCCACCATTGATCACGTAGGGCATATACGCGAGATACAAGGCGCTCTTGTCTTTGATGGTCAGTGTCAGCAGTCCAGGTTTGCTCATTTCGTACTTTCTCTATTGCCGGCGGGCCAGCATCAGCTCCATACCGTCTGTGGGGGGCGCCAGACCGCAATCCTTCAGTCCACTCGCCCAGTCGATCAACAGGCCCTCAAAAGCCAGCTGAACGTTATACGATCCGCCGGGTTGCCCCCGCAATCGATTGATTATGTCTAAATAGCAGAACAAATTTCGCCTGTCCATGCGGCGCAGCACAGAATCGTCAATTGTGAGGCCATCTGCCATTTCCCGACCCGCTGTAGTCGCTAATACGGCGAGCTTTACCTGTTGTGAAAGCCAATTGAGAACGAACCCCGGATCGAGTTTCGCCCAGCGCCCGGCAATCTCGACCGCCGAACCCCTGCCATTCCCCAATATCTGCAGATCGCGCCCCATTCCTGCGCTGGTTTCGAGGTCCTCGAGTGCAGCAATGGCGGCTAAAGGCGTGCCACCCGACATTCGCAATGCCTCTATCCAGGCAGCCCCGGGCTGAAGTCGATCCAGCCATTGCAATGCTACAGATTCCGAAGGGACGGCGAGATCGATGCGCTGACAGCGGCTGAATATCGTCACAGGGAGCTTCCCTACCCGGTCTGCTATCAGCACCAGCAAAGTATCTCCCGGTGGCTCCTCCAGCGTCTTGAGCAGACTGTTGGCCGCATTAACGGTCATCTCATTCGCCGGCTCAATAACCGCTACTTTGCCGAGTCCTTCGTAGCTGGTCAGGTTGAGCTCAGCAACCAGCATCCGAATTTGATCGATGCCAATCGTTTTCTTGTCGTCGGGGGGCGATATCCAGCGCATATCGGGATGTTCCAAAACTTCAAATGGATAGACCGGCAGCGTTGTGTCCAGAGGGTCCGGTCTGAGTCGCTGTTGAGCCATCCACGCCGCTGCGGCCCGCTTGCCTACGCCGACGGGCCCCGTTAGTAGCACCGCATGCGGCAGGCGCCCCTGCTTACTGCGATCCGACCACGATTCGGAAAAACCCTTGTGCCAGTTTAATTCCATAAAACAGTATGTTACTCGTGATATCTAATGTTGATTATCGTCGATGAGTTGCGTTACCAGCAGCCCGACCTCGGCTTGCACCTCTTCCAGACTGCGGGTTGTGTCGATGACCACAAATCGATCCGGGCTGCGCGCTGCCAACTGCAAGTAACACGCACGAACGCGTTCAAAAAATTCATGCTTCTCGCTCTCAATACGATCCGGCGCACTACGATTACTGGCTCGGGCCATTCCGACATCGACTGGCGCGTCCAGAAGAATAGTCACATCCGGATTGACGTCTCCGTGGACCCAGTCTGCAAGGGTGTCGATGGTCTCCATCGGCAAGCCGCGGCCGCCACTCTGATAAGCCCGGCTTGAATCACTGAATCGATCGCAAACCACCCACTTACCTGCTTGCAGCGCCGGCAAGATGACGTTGTTTACGTTCAACGAACGTGCCGCGAACATCAACAACAACTCGGCAATCTCAGGTATGGGCTCGTCTCCGTGGTCCATCAGCAGCTTGCGAATATCCTCGGCGACCGGAGTGCCTCCGGGCTCACGTGTCGTCAGCACCTCGAAGCCGGCATTCTTGATGTGATTGACCAGGACCTCGATGTTGCTGGATTTGCCAACACCCTCTATGCCTTCAACGGTTATAAAGCGTCCGCGAATCAACTCAGCCACCAGACCGTCGTTTTCTTCGAAGTCGAATCAGATACTCGGCGACAGCGGCATCATGCTCTGCCTTTGTCGTCGAGAATTTATGGCTGCCATCATCCAGACCTGATGCTACGAAATACAATTCTGTTCCATCCTCGGGGTTCAATGATGCATTGATGGCGGCCTTGCCCGGCATCGCAATCGGTGTGGGCGGCAGTCCGTGACGAGTATAGGTATTGTAAGGCGTATCGGTTTTCAGCTGTTTGCGCGTCAGATTTCCATCAAATGCCGGACCAATTCCATAAATTACTGTTGGGTCTGTCTGCAGCCGCATGCGTTTGCCGAGTCTGCGGGCGAATACGCCCGCGATCTTGGGCCGCTCATCTGCACGGGCTGTTTCCTTTTCCACAATTGAAGCAAGAATCAATGTTTCATACGGTGACTGCACCGGCGCATCGTCGCTACGGCCATCCCATTCGTCCATGAGTACTTCCTGCATCAGCTCGTATGCCTGCGTAAGCAATGCACGATCCGTTGTATTGCGGGGGAAGCGATAGGTTTCCGGCAGGAACAATCCTTCGGGATGGGTTACCTCAGCGCCTAAAGATTCCATCAATGCGGGCCAGTCCTCATCCGTCATTGTCGCTTTGACAGTGTCCGTGGCATGCAGTGCCTGCAAGACTTCGCGATGGTTCCAGCCCTCAACGATCGTGAATGCGTACAAGCGCACTGTGCCGTTTGTAAACTGATCCAGCAGCGATTTTGGTGTTGCACCCGGTTCGATCAAATAGTCGCCCGCTTGAATTGCTCCTGCCTGGTCGTGCCAACGTACATACAGCCGTAACCAGCGGTCATTGGGGATCAGCTCACTGGCAACCAGTTCGTTGGATACGGATGCGAATGAACTGCCGGCAGGGATCTCAAACGCAATACTGCCGTCCGGAATTGCCAGCGGTGCAGCCATGAATTTGTTGACCTGATGCGTAACCGCAAACACCAGGGCGATTGCAACCAGCAGCAGCGGCCCAAGCGCAAGCAAGAGTCGTCTCATTGGCGACATTCAGCTACACCATTATCCGCCAGAATCGACATTACATTTCGGGTCGTGTCGCCCACCGGCCATTGCATTGCGGCGCAGCTTCGTACGGGCATTACGCCGAACTGGCTGTTCGATAGGAAAACCTCATCAGCATTTTTCAAGTCGACGAGGCTAACGGTCTGAATTTGTGTATCGATACCCTGCACTCGAAGTGTTTCGATGACATGCCGGCGCATGACACCCTCAACACCGCAGCGAGTCAGCGACGGTGTCGATATAGCGTTTTTTGTGACGAAGAACACGTTGCTTATAGTACCGCAGATGATGTTGTCGTCAGCGTCCATTGTCAGTCCCTCGAATTCGCCAGTATCAACAAATTCAGACCGTGCCAGCACCTGTTCCAGTCGATTCAGCGTTTTGAGTCCGGCCGTTGGCGAGTCGATCGCAAGACGGGTTTTGCAAAGTACCGTTTCCAGTCCGTCGTGGTACGACTCAGCAGGTAGTGGCATTGCCGGAAATGCGCCAATAATCACTGTTGGTGATTCGGTCAGTACTCTGCCGTAACCTCGCAAGCCAGTCCCTGCTGTTACGACGATTTTCGCTGCACAGTAAGCGGCTGGTGCATTGCTTTTCTGTAGCGCGTTGCGCAGTCCGGCGGCCAGTTCGGCATCGGCAGGTTTCTTGATACTGAGCAGTTCACAGCCTTTGGCCAGGCGATCCATGTGGTAATCCCATAGGCGTGGTTCACCATTGCGGATTGCGACCGTCTCAAAAAGACCGTCACCGTATTGAAAACCGCGATCGCTGGTGTCGACATGCCCGACAGCTTTACCACTCGAGAACCAGTCAGCCATTCTGTAATGCTCGCAACATACCTTCCGCTTTCGCCCTTGCTTCATCAAGCTCAGCCTGCGGTTCTGAATCGGCAACGATTCCCGCCCCGGCTCGAAACGTAATTTGGTTACCGTGCTTCACCATCGTGCGAATTAGAATATTCAGATCGAGGCTGCCATCGCGATTAAGATAACCGAAGGATCCCGTATAGGCCCCACGGGGTGCAAGCTCAAGTTCATCGATGATCTGCATGCAACGCACTTTGGGACACCCAGTAATAGTGCCTCCCGGAAACACCGCTGCAATTGCCTGGCCTGGCGTCACATCATCGCGTAACTGTCCACGGACGTTCGAGACGATGTGATGCACATGTGCGTAGCTCTCAAGCACCATCATTTCGTCAACTTCTACCGTACCGGCCTCGCAGACCCGGCCCAGATCGTTGCGTTCAAGATCAATTAGCATCACGTGTTCAGCACGTTCTTTTGGGTGCGCGAACAATTCGCTGGACAGATTCTCGTCGGTGGCATTGTCCTTTCCTCGTCTGCGCGTTCCCGCGATCGGACGTGTAGAGATGACACCCTGACGGATGCTGACCAGCCGTTCTGGCGATGATGAAATTATCGAGGTGCCCTGCCATCGAGCGATGCCGGCAAACGGACCCGGGTTGGCTGTACATAATGACCCGTAAACGGACTCCGAACTAAGCGTTCCCGACACAGCGACTGTCCATTGTCGGGACAAATTGGCCTGATACACATCACCCGCGGCAATGAGCTTTTTCGCGCTGGTGACGGCCGTGGTGAATTTCTCGGGTTTATCGTCCGTAACGGTTATCGTGTGAGATCCGATCTTCGAATGTTTGCCAGCAAGCTGCGCGACGTCGCTGCGTATCTGCGCAGCATGAACCTCACTATCGTCTTCGCAAACCAGACTGGATTCCCCGCGCACATGGTCGTAGACAATCGCGATGGGGCAACGGACGGCAAACGCCGTAGGCAATAGCGAACCATCATGCAGCTGCAAGCTGGGTTCGATTTCCGCTGCGAGTTCATAACCGAGATATAAGAACCATCCACCGAGGAATGGCAGATCACTTTCCCGAGCAGCGACTCGTTCCTCCGACCACCACGAGTCGAGTGCATTCAGGAATTGTGTCTGGTTTTCTGCGTGAGGTCCGCTCAGTTCACGGGGTCGTTGCAGCACAAGCGACTCACCGGGAAAAGCAAACAGAATATCGAAGCGCCCCAGCCCACCGTCATTGGCAGTACTCTGCAATAAATAGGGGTATCGGTCAGGAAATAGCTGATTGAGACTGCGCAGCTCGTCAGGGCCCGAAATCCCGGACAGGACCTCAGTCAAATGCTTTGAGAATCAGGCTGCCGTTAGTGCCGCCGAATCCGAACGAGTTGGATATTGCAGTGCGCACTTTCGCGTCCCGCGCAACATTCGGCGTGTAATCCAGATCACACTCGGGATCCTGATTTTCCAGATTGATCGTGGGTGGAATAACCTGATCGCGAATCGCCAATGCACAAAAGATAGCTTCTACGGCACCCGCTGCACCCAGTAGATGGCCCGTGGTCGATTTTGTTGAGCTGACTGTGAGGTCTTTGGCGGCATCACCAAAAGCACGTTTAATGCCGTTAGTCTCCCCGATGTCGCCAGCGGGCGTTGATGTCCCGTGCGCATTTAGATAATCGACATCGGCTGCCTCGATTCCCGCATCGCGAATAGCTGCAGTCATACACTTGCGAGCACCTTCACCATCGGCCGGTGGCAAAGTAATGTGGTAGGCGTCGCCGCTCATGCCGAAGCCGACGACCTCAGCATAAATTCGGGCACCACGCGCTTTCGCGTGTTCAAGTTCTTCGAGCACAACGCAACCGGCACCATTGCTCAGCACAAAACCATCACGGTCAATGTCGTAAGGTCGGCTGGCACCTTTTGGATCGTCATTACGTGTGGACATCGCACGCGCGGAGCAAAATCCACCCATCGCAAGTGGTGTCGTTGCATATTCGGAGCCACCTGCAAGCATGACCTCTGCATCTCCGTGTTCGATGCTTCTCGCCGATAATCCGATGCAATGCGTTGATGTTGCGCAGGCGGTGACGATGGAGATATTCGGTCCAGTGATGTGCTGCATGATACTGGCCTGCCCAGACGTCATATTGATAATGCTGGCCGGGATAAAAAACGGTGAAACTTTACGGGCGCCACCGGCGAGCATTTTGTTGTGATTGTCTTCGATGGTCTTTATTCCACCGATACCGGCACCCATGGCGACGCCAATGGTATGTCCGTTTTCTTCGGTGATCTCAAGACCTGCGTCCGCTATCGCATCCATCGTGGCTGCCACGCCATAGTGGATAAACGGGTCGTTCTTGCGTTGATCTTTTTTCGTCAGATAGGAATCGACATCGAAGTCTTTGACCAGACCAGCAATCCGGGTCGGATAGTCGCTGGTGTCAAAAACATCGATTAGTGTTGTACCGGAAACACCTTCACAGAC
Organism: Woeseiaceae bacterium; assembly: GCA_021773155.1. Lineage (GTDB taxonomy): Bacteria > Pseudomonadota > Gammaproteobacteria > Steroidobacterales > Woeseiaceae > UBA1847. The sequence goes on from JAJFKQ010000027.1 coordinate 16,097, forward strand.
GTTTGACCAAGCGTCTTCAAGTCGGCTACCGACCGGAGAAATTATCCCCATGCCGGTGATTACAACGCGTCGTTTGCTCAAGTTAGTTTCGTCTTGAAATGGCAGAAATGCCGAAGGGTGCTAAAGAAAAATGGCGCGGCGACAAGCGCCGCGCCGATATTCTTAGTCTTTGCTCTGACGAGCAGTTACGAAATCAATCGCTTGCTGAACGGTGGTGATCTTTTCAGCATCCTCGTCAGGAATTTCAGTTTCAAATTCCTCTTCGAGTGCCATAACCAATTCAACGGTGTCGAGCGAATCAGCGCCCAGATCATCGACGAATGAAGCATCGTTTGTAACCTCGTCTTCTTTAACTCCGAGTTGCTCGGCAACGATGCCTTTAACCTGTTCTTCGATACTGCTCATAGTCTTTATTACTCCTGAAAAGACTCAAAAATCTAGTTTTGGCCTGCCATTATTGGCGTGGAAGGCGGCCTTAAAACACGCATGAAATCCCTCTAAGTCATTGATATTAACTCAATAATACTAAGGGCAGTTCGTTCGTGGGCGGCCATTGTATGTGAATAAGTTGTGGCAATCCATAGCCGATCAGTCCATCACCATGCCACCGTTGACGTGCAGCGTCTCGCCGGTGATATAGTCGCCGCCGCCCGAAGCCAGAAAGAGCACCGAATTGGCGATATCGTCGCCCGCTCCCAGCCGACCCAGTGGTACTTGAGACAACATCGCTGCACGTTGATCTTCGGGCAGGTCTTTAGTCATGTCCGTATCTATAAATCCGGGTGCCACGACATTAACTGTGATGCTGCGAGAGCCGATTTCGCGCGCCAGCGATTTTGAGAATCCAACCATGCCCGCCTTGCTGGCAGCGTAGTTGGTTTGACCCGCATTACCCATTACCGCGATGACCGAAGCGATGTTGATGATGCGCCCTTTCCTCGCTTTCATCATGCCACGGAGGCAGGCTTTGCTGACGCGATACAGGCCAGTCAGATTGGTCGAAATGACATCGTCCCATTCTTCAGCTTTCATGCGCATGAGCAGATTGTCTTTTGTGATGCCTGCATTGTTCACCAGGATTGAAGGGCTGCCTTCGTTGCCCTGAATATCCTTGATAGCCGACTGCACCGACTCGTCATCTGCAACGTTGAGGACAATACCGCGGCCCTTGCCAGCCAGTGCAGAAGTAATGCCATCTGCCCCGCCCTGACTGGTCGCTGTGCCGATAACTGTAGCTCCGGCGCCAGCCAGTGCCTTTGCGATCGAAGCGCCGATACCACGTGAGGCACCCGTTACGAGGGCAACTTCACCGGTCAATGCGTCCGAACAAAAAATACTTGTCATTGCAGATCCTTGGTTATTGTAGTGATTTCTGCAGGCTGTCAATCGAATCGATAAACGTTGCTGGCGTACCACGATCTATGCGACGACATAAGCCGGCCAGTACCTTGCCCGGCCCGCATTCGATAATGCTCGACGCACCGCCCTCGATCATGGCATTAATGGTGGTTACCCAGCGTACCGGGCTGTAAACCTGTTTCGAAAGTCGGGACCGAATATCATCGCTGCTGCCATAGGTTCCTCCGTCCGTCGAAGCAACGACCTTAATGACTGGTGTGGCGAAGTTCGCCTGGGCCAAAGCTTCCTGCAGAGCTTCTCCGGCGGGAATCATTAGTGATGAATGCGTCGGTACGCTTACAGGCAAAAAGAGAGCGCGGCGAGCTCCCGCTGCCTGGCAGCGCTCAATTGCACTGCTGATCGCCTCTTTGTGTCCTGCAATAACCACTTGTCCTGGTGAATTGAAGTTCACGGGTTCGGCAACGCCGATACTGGACGACTCATCACAAGCCGCGATTACCGCAGCATCATCGAGACCGATGATCGCCGCTACGGCTCCCGTGCCGGCCGGTACGGCGTCCCGCATGAGCTCGGAACGGCGAATAACGACTGCCATGGCATCGGCGAAACTCAATGACTCAGCGGCCACCAGGGCCGTGTACTCCCCCAGGCTGTGGCCAGCGACCTGCTCGGGCGTAGCGCCACCTGCCGCCTGCCAGACGCGATAGGCCGCCGTACCAGCCGTCAGCATGGCCGGTTGGGTGACTACAGTCTCCGCAAGCTCTTCAGCGGGCCCATTCTGGACCAGGGCCCAGAGGTCGTAGCCAAGAATATCGCTCGCTTCCGCATAGGTTTGCTGTACGACCGGATACTCGGCGGCCAACTCTGCCTGCATACCGACCGATTGCGATCCCTGGCCAGGAAATACCATTGCTTTGCTCAAAACTCTATCTCCGTCCTGTGAGCTCAAGGCCGCGCATTATATCGATGACGGAGCACTTGCCCTAATTCTGGTCAGCAAAGCCCCCAGAATCCCTCCCAGAGCGCCATAGAGGTGTGCGTCGACCACAACAGGCCCGCCAGATGTGCCCTCCGAGCCGGGAACCGGGCCATTAAACTGCTCGTAGCCGATCTTGGCGACCAGTAGCAGCAATAAGATGCCGGTTTCGACGTCCAGTGTGCGCAATCGGGTAATTATCCCGGCAACCAGTAAACCGTGTAGCAGGCCCGACATGCCGACGTACCAGTAGAGTTCCGGATTCAGGAACCAGAATGCGGTGTCGATTGTCGCCACGGTGATCAGAGTGATCTGAACCCAGCCCAGGAAGGCATACGATCGGCCGATGAGAAACCAGATCAGCAATAACCCGGCGCTATTCAGGGCGAGGTGCGACCAGCTCAAGTGCGTAAAATGGCCAGTCAGGAAACGCCAGGCTTCACCCTGCCCTATCCAGACACGATCATAACGAAGCCATTCCTTGACAGGTTCGCCGCCCAGCATAATGACAACCGAAACTCCGATAATAATGGCGGGTACGCCCCAAAACATCAGCCAGTCTTTTTTGTTGCCGTCTTTAATTTTGTGTAACCCCATGTTTGGTATACTGACGTTTAATTAATAAGCGAGTCAATCTGACGTTTTGGAGCACAGGAAGTGACGCAACTGAAAACACTGGGCCGCCGACAGGCCGGTTTCACCCTTATCGAGATTATGGTCGTTGTGATTATCATCGGAATCCTGGCCGCTATTGTAGCGCCGAACGTCATTGGCCGAGTCGATGACGCTCGAATTACGGCCACCAAATCGGACATCGCGACTATTGAGGGGGCGTTGAAAATGTATCGACTTGATAACTTCGCTTATCCGGAGACTCAGTACGGACTGGAAGCGCTGGTGACCAGGCCGAGTGATCCGACGATCAAGAACTGGAATCCCGAAGGCTATATCGAGCGACTCAATAATGACCCTTGGGGAAACCCCTACCAGTACCTGAATCCAGGTAGCCATGGAGCGATCGACATTTACTCATTTGGCGCCGACGGAAAACCAGGTGGTGAGGATGTTGCTGCGGATATCGGCAACTGGGATGCCGATAAGTAATCACCACCAGCGCGCCATAATGCTTCCGCGAACTCGACAAACCGGTTTTTCGCTATTGGAAATAATGATCGTCGTAGTCATCGTCGGTATTGTTGTTTCCGTGGCGTCTTTGTCGCTGGGTATTCTTGGCAGCGACCGCGAACTAAGAAAAGAGGCTGATCGATTTATGGCACTCGCGGAGGTCGCTCAGGATGAAGCAACCATGCAAAGCCGCGAATTTGGCATCGAATTGATGACCGCTGGCTACCGCTTCGTGGAATACGACGCTCTATCAGGGCAATGGGCGGATGTTCCAGGCGACGAAACTTTGCGCTTGCGCGCACTTCCCGAAGACGTTGAATTCGAGCTCTATCTTGAGGATAAGCGTATCGTGCTTGACAACGATCCCGCAGAATTCGATGACCCCGGGAAACAAAGCACCCGTTCAGCGAGCCAAAACTACGCGCCGCACTTATTGATTTTTTCCAGTGGCGACGCAACCCCGTTCGAACTACGAATTCTGCGAACCTATGGGGATCAGAATGTACTCCTCCGTGGTGATGCGCTCGGCGCGGTTGAGATCGTCGATCCGGATGAGGACTAGACGATGAAATCGCGGACAAGTCGCGGCTTCACGTTGCTGGAGGTGATGGTCGCACTCACAATCGTCTCACTGTCCCTCATATTCGTTGCTACGAGTATGAGCCAGATGATCTTCGAAGCGCAGACGATGCGAAATCGAACCTATGCCAGCTGGATTGCGCAGAACCGAATTGCAGAGCTCAGGCTCGCACCGGCGACACCGGATGTTGGTGCCAGCAACGGCGAAGTGCAATTTGCCAATACTGACTGGACCTGGCGCGCTGTCGTTTCAGAGACCGGTGTCGAGGACCTTTATCGTATCGATGTTTCTGTGTCATTTGCCGGCAGCGATGATAACGTTCGAACGGTGACCGGCTTTGTCGGACCACCGGGTTCACCCGGTGCGGCCAATCAACCCTATAGCGGAGTCCGAAGATCGATCCAGCCTCCCGATTCCAATGCCGGTGCCGAATCATGAGCATGCGCCGCGCAAAAGGATTTACGTTAATTGAGGTCCTCGTTTCGATGGCCGTGTTTGCCGTCATGACCATTCTGGCCTACATGTCATTGGGTCAGACTCTGTCGAATGCCGATATGCTGACCGAGCGCATGGATCGACTACAGGCGATTCAACGCACGATGCGTTATCTGAGTAATGACCTGACTGCTGCATCACCACGTCCCGTGCGCGATGAGCTTGGCCAGGGCTATTCGCCTGCTGTGATGGTATCGGCCGCGAACGACTTCGCGCTGGCTGTAACGCACGGTGGCTGGACTAATCCGGCCGGACTTCCAAGGAGCACACAGCAACGCAGTGTCTACTTGCTGGAAGATGGCAAGTTATTTCGTGTCTATTACAACGTCCTTGATTCGACCTATTCCAACAACGCTATTTCGACAGAGATTCTTGATGGTGTGGAGCGCCTTGAATTTCGCCTCATGCAGGATAACGGTCAGGAGACCAATCAGTGGCCACCGCTGGGTGCCCAGGGCCCGAGCGCCGAAACAATGCGGCCGCGTGCGGTTGAAATAATTCTGACGCTCGAAGGTGAAGGCGAGATTCGTCGCATCATAGAGGTGGCATCGTGAACCCGGCGAAACGTACTCGCGGAGTCGCATTAATCACCGCAATGCTAATTACTGCACTGACCGGTTCGCTAGCCGCCGGCCTTGTCTGGAACAATGCGCTCGATGTACGCCGTACCATGACCCTCCTGTTTCACGAGCAAGGTTTACAGGTCGCATTGGGTGCAGAGTCCTGGATACGCAATATACTTCGCGATGACAGCCTTGATAGCCAGACAGATCACCTTGGAGAATTATGGGCGAGTGAATTGCCCGGATTGCCGGTGGACAACGATTCTGTGCAGGGTGCCGTCACGGGTAAAGTCGAAGATTTGAACGGGCGTTTCAACGTCAACAACCTTGTCGACCAAAGCGATAACATCGACCAGGCTGCACTCGAACAATTTAGACGACTGCTGATTATCCTGGAAATTGACCCTAGATTCGCCGGCTTAACGGCCGACTGGATCGATGCTAATGAGGACGCGGGATTTCCAGATGGTGCGGAAGATTCGATTTACACGAGCCTTACGCCACCGTATCGGGCCTTTAATCGTCCGCTCGTCAATGTCACTGAACTGGCGGCGCTGGAAGGTATGGACAAGGCCAGTTTTGACCGTCTGTTGCCACACATAACCGCACTGCCCGTCCGCACAAGCATCAACGTGAATACCGCGACACCCGCTGTATTGCAGTCACTCGACGCCAACATGGATCCAAGCACCGTTGAAAGCCTGCTGTCGCAACGTGAAGAAAGTGGTTTTCAGGATATCAAGGCGACCTTCGGCGCGTTCGTGACAAACCCGGCAATACTTGATCAACTGGACGGCAGCAGTGAATATTTTCAATTGAAGGCTGTCGTGCAGATTGATACCGTTCGTGTCACTTACTACAGCATCTTGTTGCGGGCGCCGAATGGTGGCCCTGTGACGACCATATTGCGCAGCCTGGGGACCATCTAAGCATGTCAGAGTACGTTGTCATACGGTTAGCCGCCGAAGACCGGGCGGTCGAGTGGGTGCTGGTTGACAGCAATGGAACGCGACGCAGCGGCGTATCGAGCGGCGATCTCGAACAAGCGGCTGCCGCTGCCGGCGATCATGCTGTTATCGTGCTCGTTCCCGCGGAAGACGTCTTGCTGACGTCGGTAACTATCCCTGCGCGATCTACGGCGAAGATTAGAACGGCGCTGCCGTTCGCGCTCGAGGAAAATCTCGCCGATGACGTCGAAGACCTGCATTTTGCGATTGGCGATCGGCAGGAAAACAATCGACTACCCGTAGCCGTTGTTTCCCACGAGAAGATGTCGCGATGGCAAAACCGCCTTAACGAGGCGGGAATCGTGCCGGTAATGCTGGTCGCGGAAAATCACGGCTTGGCAAAGATTCCCGGCACATTGTCATTAATGGTCGACGACGAAACGGTCATGTTTAACGATGGCGCCGATACAGAGTTCGGCATGCAGGAGGTGAAGCCGAGTGACGTCCTGGTAATTGCCGGGCAACTGGGTGAAACGCAGCAAGAGGATGGTGAGAACTCGGGACATCTGATTGTCTTTTGCACGCCCGAGCAGGATGAAAACCTGTCGCATGACTGGATAGCGTTACGGCACGAGTTGCACAGTGTTGATGTCAACGTACTGCCCGATGGCGTATTGCCGAAACTGGCGGTCACCGTTGCGGCTGGACACGGCATTAATCTCCTGCAAGGTTCGTACGGCAAGACAACAGAGTATGGGCCGCTACTGCGACCCTGGAAACTCGCCGCCCTGCTGTTGCTGGGACTGACGATCGTTGGCATGGCGCTGAAGGGCGTGGGTTATTACCAGCTATTACAGGATGAGGCTACGTTACGCGCCCAATTTAATGCTGAGTATCGGTTGCTGCGCCCGGGAGATACCCGCGAAATAATTGACCCCCTGGCGACGATACAGTCGTTACGTCGTGGTACCGAGGCATCTGCAGCGCCACGAGTATTTCTGCCCAGCTTGCGTGAGCTGGGCGCGGCGCTCGACGCAAATTCGGGCGCAGAAATTGAGGCAATTAGCTATAGGGCTGGAATCGTCGACTTGCGACTGACCGTCCCGGACGTTGCGACGCTCGACAATATTCAGAAGGCTGTGAGTGCGTCCGGTCGATTCCGGGCATCCATACAATCAACTGACCAGGTGGCCGACAAGATAAATGGGCGCATCCAGATCCGGGAGGCAGGCACATGAACGAATGGTTTGACTCTCTCGGTCCTCGCGAACGGCAATTTGTCTCAATCGGTGCCGTTCTCGCTGTAATCGCCCTTGCTTACGGCCTGGGCTGGGCTCCGCTGGACAAGAAGCACACTGAACTCAAGAGTGACGTCGCCGTGTGGGAACGTTCACTTGCCGAGCTGCGTCCATTGCAGGTAACAGCAGGGACTGGTGGCCAGGTTCGTGCAAATTCAACAGCCGGTGTTCAGCAGTCGCCAATCATCATTGTTGACCAGACGTTGCGTAGTCGCGGACTGGAGAGATATCGACAACGCAGCCAACCAACATCCAGTAATGGCATTCGAGTTGAGTTTGAGAATGTTGCCTTTGATGAGCTTGTACTGTGGCTGGGCGATCTTAGCGGGCAGTACGCGATGCACGTACAGGCCGGAAGTTTCTCTGTCGGATCACAGGTTTCCCCGGGGCGCATTAATGCGTCGCTAACTCTGGAGCGTGCTCTTTGATTCGCTCGAAACGCGGTCTCATAACGACCGGTGTGCTTACACTGGTTTTCGGTGTCATCGTTATGTTCCCTGCAAGAGTAGCTATCGGCTGGTTCGCGCCGGCTGAAGTCGCGATCGCCGGAATAAAGGGTTCGGTCTGGCGAGGCAGCGCGAATGAAGCTGCGGTCAACGGTCTCTATATGCGCGATGTTGAGTGGCGTCTGAATGCACTGCGCCTTTTCACCGGTGAACTGTCCTACAGCGTCGAAGCCACGCCGATGTCCGGGTTTCTCGAGTCTGACGTCAGCATCGGCTACAGCGGTGCACTGACTTTGTCAGACCTGACTGCTGCGTTGCCTTTGGATCTGTTGGCCGACGTAACAAACGTGCCTGGATTACAAGGTAATGTCAGCCTGACTTTCGATCGAATAGAGATTGTTGACGGCCTGGCAACCGCTGCAGATGGCACAGCGCAATTCGCCGACCTGATGATACCGATTTTCGGGCGTGATTCTCTCGGCGGATATAAAGCGGAGTTTTTTACTCAAGATAACGGCATCACGGCAAGCATCGAGGATACTGACGGCGTACTGGATATCGCTGGCAGTGTTCAGGTCAGCGCGGACAGGTCATTCGAATTCATCGCGCTGGTGATAGCGAAGCCGGAAGCACCGCAAGGAATCCGCCAACTATTAGAGACTCTGCCGGCAGCAAACGAGCTTGGTCAGCGCGAACTACGCTACGCAGGCATCCTCTAAACTGGAACCTCGACAAACGACTGTAATAACGGGAAGTACAGCGCGCATTTGACGTTCGCACCCGACCAGTTGTTGTAGATCGCTGCATAGCGCGCCAGTTGCGCTTTGTACCGGTCAGCTTCTACCTGCAGGAAACCCGCAAGATTTCCGCCTTCGTGCGAACTGGTTTTGTAGTCGATTATCCAGTGAGTATTGTCCTCAGCGATTCGAACCCGGTCGAGAATTACGGACACCAGTTCATCATTCGCGACACCAGTGAGAGCAAGCTCTGCGTGTCCCTCACCGTCAAGAATCCAGCGCCCCTTTTCATCATCCAGCATTGCAGTAACTGCATTCTCAACACGATCCAGAACGGGTTTCGCTGCGTCTTGGGAAATACCGCTCTCCTGCAGCCAGCGAGAAGTTATTTTGCGCAGCTCGAGTCGATCTGCAAACGGCTTGCTGTTGTGTTCTTCAGCGATAAGTTGTAACCACCGGTGCAGCAGTGTTCCTGCAACGCGTGCGTCGCTACCAACCCAGTAAAACTCCACTTCATTGTCGGCATCAGACGTGTCGTGCTGTGGTACAAAGCCCGGCAGTAACGGCACATCAGGCAACGTCCACGGCGTGATAAATCGTCGCAATTCGGGCGTCACCCAAACGGAGGAATCTCTGTCCGGAGTTGAAATCTCAGCGGCTTCAAACTGGCCTGCAAATTGCCCCTCCAGTGCTGGCCATAGCAAATGCAACAAGCTGTCGCTTCTGGCCGCCTTGAACGACTCCCCGTCTGGTGCTACCGCTGTATTACCCATGAGGTGCAGTGATTTCCTGGCGCGTGTACAGGCTACGTAGAGCAACCGAGCTTGTTCGTGTCGGTCCTTTTGAGACTCTGTTAGCTCGATGTAGCGATGCACAGGATCATTTTCAACTTCAGCGCGCGGTCCAACCGGGCTGATCACTTTTCGCTCTGCGCCGTGCTGAATTGGCAAATCGAACCAGGACAATACACGGCGATCGCCCTTACCGGGCTGTCGCCCAAGCCCGAACAACAATACGTGATCGAATTGCAGCCCTTTGGCGCGGTGCATCGTCATGATTTGGAGTCGAGCGTTGTCGTTATTCGAAACGCGTTCCAGATCGAGCACGGATTCCAGCTCACCGACATCAATTAATGTTCCGGCCCGTTCCAGGTCACCCAGTACATCCAGATAGCGATAAACGTTCTCAATAGCATAGTCATCATCAAATGCCCCCGGCCCGCCGAGCGCAAACCAGACACGCTCTATCAGATCACGCAGATTCTGCGAACGCCGCGGTGCCGTCAGTAGCTCAAGTGACACGCGTGTGAGCTCGATCGCTCGCTGTCCGTACTCCGACAGAGAAGACAAACGTTCCTCATTTTGCAGTAGTTCCCATACGGTGCTGGTCGAGTCGTTTCGAACCAGCGTGTGCAGATCTGACCATTGCAGACCTATCCAGGGCGCACGCAGCAAACCCAGCCAGGCGATACGATCACCTTGGTGAGCTGCGGCCCGGGTTAAGGCCAGTACATCAATAATTTCTGGCAAATCCGTCAGACGGTCAATCTCGACAGCACGGTACGGTATGCCGGCGGATCGTAACCTGGCCAGCAACTGCGGCAATTGCGTTCGGCCCCGGACGAGTACTGCCATGTCGTCATCGGGATTGCTATTGAGGGTATCTGCAATAACCTGGCAACCTGAGGCCGCCTCAGCATCCGTATCGGCACCAAACACGGCATGCGTAACGCAACTCCCCTGCCCTTGAAGATGATCGACTGGCACCGCCTCTGAATACGACACAGCGCCACGAAGCGGATCGTCATTCTCCGCAAGGATCGTGGGGAATACGGTATTGAACCAGTCGACCAGCCACTCGCCCGAGCGGAAGTTTCGTCGTAACAACAGAGGTTCGAGGCGAATGTGGCCGATGCCAAACTCCTGTGCGAGCAGGAACTGCCCGACTTCTGCATTTCGAAAACGATATATCGATTGCATCGGATCACCGACACAATAAAGACTACGACCGTCGCCCGGCTCCCAGCCACCCGTGAGCGTCTCCAACATGCGGTATTGGGCGGCGGACGTATCCTGCATCTCGTCGACCAGCAGGTGTTTCACCTGGTAGTCCAGTAGCAGCGCTATATCGCCAGGGTTCTCTGCACTTCCCAGAGCGGCCCCTGCAGATAGCGCGACCTCGACATGGTCAGAAATCCCTTGCTCGTTAAACAGTCGCTGCAATTCCGTAACGGCCAATGGCAATAGCCGAAACAGCGCCAGTAACACCTGCCATTGTTCGTCGGTGTAGTTGACTGGTGGTAACGAGAGTAAGCCGTGCAAACTCTCCGCAAGTTCGACATCGCACGCCAGCGTTTCGAGCAACGCATGCATCATGTCTTTCCTGGTCTTGTCACCCGCCGGGAAGCCCTGCCGTTTATCGACACGCTTTCGGAATTGTCCTTGCTGAGTTAACAGCATTTCTGCAATTCCGCACCAATGTAATATCTCTGCGGGGATCGGCGTCGGCAGTTCCGTCGCACCTGCGAGACTGCAAATGGGGCTTGCAGTCGCTCCGGCGTCGCTCATGTTTGTCCCGGCATAGTCGAGTAGTTCGCAGAGGTCGGCATACACGCCTGCATCCAGTCGATCAGCAGTTCTTTGCAAGTGCTCCGTAACCGCGAACTCGAGGCTTTCCTCAAATTTTTGCCGCAACACCTCGGCGTCGGCATCCGATAACAACCCGCTGCCAACAAACGGCAGCCATTGATCTCGCGTACCCAGCATTTGTGACAAATACGATGCGTAAACCCAGGTATTGTTATCAACGTGCTGCAGTACTTCGACCGTCGCCGCCTGCATGGCACCCTTCTCCGCGAGCCAGTCGAGCGTAGCTATCGATGCCACCTGGTGAATGGCCTGCAGTTCCGCACCGACCACCACGCGAGCCCCGCCGCCAGGCGAACTCAATGGTTGAGCTCGTGCGATCGATGCGTTCAGTGAGTCGAGTGTCAGGATACGCATGCGACGTGGATTGCCGATCAGGTTCCACTTGAGTGCGTCGCTTTTCTGCAAAGCCTGACCAGCGAGTGCGTAGGTTTTGCGTTCGTGGTCTTCTTCGGGTTCATTGCCACTCATTCTTCGGCGCAGAGCTTCCAGTACGCGCAACTGCATCTCGGCAGCCGCTTTGCGCGTGAACGTAATCGCGATGACTTCTTCGGGATACTCAACCACTGCAAGCAAAGCGAGGTAACGCTGAATAAGAAGTTCTGTTTTGCCCGACCCGGCCGGCGCCTGCACGATGAACGAGCGTGTTACATCCAGCGCATCAATTCGCGCCTGTACGTCGTCCTGCAACAGCTGCTTATCAGTTGTCACGGCGTAACTCTGTGTAACGGGTCAGCAAATTCAGTGGCCGTGCCGACTTGATGCCTTGCCCAATATTGAGTCGGACGTCGCCGCTCGATATTTCGTCGCACGCTGCTGAAATTTGAACTTTGACTTGCCGTAACAGGTCTGGCCACTCATCAACATCGGTGTAGCCCTGGCCCGCACCATCGAACGTTATTTCTCTGCTGTCGACATTCACAAGTGCCAGAGCTGAAACGGGGGCCTCCGTAGCACATGCGTAAACGAATAACTGGATCTCCTGTACTTCCTTTTTTCTGTTGAGCAGTCGTTTCTTCGCGCCCGTCTTGTAATCCAGTATCGCAATTCCGTTTTCGCCGATGCGGTCAATTCGATCGAACCGCAACGGCAGACGGATATGTCCTGCTACAAATTCAAACTTGCCCTCCACGCCGGCAACCTGAAAATCCCGGCGCGCACAATCGACCGCAACGAACTGGCGTAACAATTCTGAAATTCGATGTCGTTCCAATAACATTAGCTGTTGCAGAACGGCGTCGACGTTTCTTTCGTGGCGCATAAATGCGAAGTCCACAGCAGCGTCGATGCGTTCAGTCAGATCTTTGCCTTGCCAACCACGGATGTTGTCACTGGATGGCAAATCGATGTAGAGATGGTAGAGGGCGTCATGGATCAGATTGCCTCGCATTGGCGCGGGAATTCCGACGGCCTGCGGGTAGATCACGCGCGCCCCCATGCGCCCTTGTACAAATGCCGCCACCGGGTCATTCAATTGATGCTGAATCGTGCCCGCGCCACCTGATATCTTTTCTTCTGCGGTCACTGCCGGCACGCTATCCGCGGCCGATCGTAGACTCGTCCTTGCAGTCAACTTTGCCGCATACCATCCCGGGTCCGTGGTCGCTGCTTCAGACATCGATGGGAATAGCTGCAGGAGACCACTTGCCGTTTGCTCGGCGTCGTCGTCGGTGAGGGCGTAACTGCAAACGATGGATTCACCTGATCCCAGCAAACGCGTGAGCAACTCAATCGCGTAATTTAAAGTGTTGGCGGGTGTGCCGTCCGGCATGCCAGTTTTTTCCTGCAAGCGACGCGACACAAGAGCTGACGGCGTACCCGCAGGTGGCCAGTTGGCGGTCGTTACTCCTGTAAGCCAAAGTGCGTCGAATGCAGCCCCGGATGCCTCGAGTGGGCCCATCAGTTGCACCACGGCGTTAGTTGATTCGGGTTGAAATACAGTCTCTCCCGCCAGCAGCTCAATTCTGGCTGCCGCTGCACTCGGGGCCATTTTCGAGCTGACGAGCCCGAGCCGCGCAAACTCGTTCAATAATTCACGCCACCGATTTATCAACTGGAACTCAGTGCTGTCCAGCGTACCCTGACCAGGCCACCCAAATGCCCGCAGAACCTCGTCAAATAACACAGCCCATTCCGCGGGCGCTGCCTGCTTCGGCAGATCTCGTCTGCGTTTGCTAAATGCGGCAAGTCTCGCCAGCCAGTCGCTGACATTGTCGCCGTCATCCCGACCACGTAATTCTGCAGTGATCATCGAAGGTGACCAGCGACGATCGGGCAACTGTCGCAGCCGTAGCTCCAGCCGACTCCGCCCGGCGACGCTTGTTGTACCCACCAACGGCGATCGCAACAGCATACTGACATCAGCTGAAGACAGGTCGCTAACGAGCCAACGAAGCAACATCAGAGCAACAGAAATCGCTGGATAGTCAGAAAGTCGGCGACCATAAGAAACGTTCACGGCATCAAATAGCGATCTGTGACCGTGTTGCCAGCCTGGCGTGGCGCCCTCTCGTACGCGGCGCGCAATTCCGTCAGCGTCCTTATCAAGACCGTCCGCAATAATCGCGATTCGGGCCTCGGGATTGTTTTCAATTTGTTGCCGCGCCCAGGCCCCCGCCGACCTCAACTCCGCGCTGGTGTTTTCGAAGGCCTGTAGCGACAACTGACCACCTGGTTCAGCGTCCGGGACATCACTGACCGCAACTCCGGCAGCCACCATCGCCTCCTGGATCGCCACGATAATCGGCCGTTCCCGATCAAAGCCAACAAAGGTATGGCGGCCGGAAAAGGTTACTCGCCGGCCCGTGATCAAATTGAGGGCCAGACTGCCGAGCCCGGCGTCGTCGACCCAGTTCTCGTGCTCCAACACACCAAGATACCGACTGGCAACAGTGGCAAACAGGCGCTGGTCTTCATTCTGTGCTGAGCGGGCAACGTCTCCAATAGAGACCCGCCAGTCTGCGAGTCGCTGCCACGTATCTCGTGACAAACGAGTAAGGTTTGGGATGCTGACATCCGAGTCGTGAAGATCTTTTCGCAGGCACCGCTCCCAAAGCAACTGACTTTGCTGTGCATTGATTCGCGTTGGCAGATCCGCCTGTCCCACTGCCGTGTTCGCTACATCGACCAGCCAGTCTTGCCGACTGAGTATTGCCGGGCTGCGCCACGCTTTCTTACCGGCTCCGAGTTGCTCGGCGGCATATTTCTCGCCCAGGATCCGCGCAAGTCGACGGTTAGCGGTGATTATCGTCCCGGAGTTGCTCAGTGCATCGGCCAGCCATTCGTACATCGGTCAGCGGTATTGCAAAAGACATGCTTCAAAGCGATCGAATACGGCATTGATCGTCTCCGTATCGGGGAGTGTCGTGATACGAAAGTGATCCGTGTAGGGAGTATTGAAGCTGCTCCCCGGCGCAACCAGGACGTGGTAATTTTCCAGCAACTCGATTGCGAAGGCCTGGTCGTCGAGTTTGCCATTGAAGCGCTCGTCCAGCCGAAGAAATGCGTACATCGCGCCCATAGGGCGTTCAAGATGCAGGACATCACTCGTGGCGACACGCTCGATTACAGCCTGTCTGGATTGATACAGTCGGCCACCAGGTGCCACCAGCTGATCGATACTTTGAAAACCACCAAGCGCCGTCTGCACCGCCCACTGGCCAGGGACATTGCTGCACAATCGCAGCGCGGACAATAACTCCATCCCATGGATATAGTCAGCAGCGCGATCGAGATCACCGCTGAATACACACCAGCCGACTCGGTAACCGCAGGCCCGATAGACCTTTGAGAGACCGGAAAAAGTCAGGCATACCGTATCAGTCGCCAGCGTCGCCAGCGGAATGAATTCGGCTTCGTCGTAGACCATCCGGTCGTAAATTTCATCGGACATCACGACGAGACCGTGATTTTCTGCGAGCTCAACTATTTTCTGCAGCGTTTCGCGATCATAAACCGCGCCGCTGGGATTATTCGGGTTGATAACAACGACGGCTTTGGTACGGGAATTGACCAGGCTCTCCATGTGATCAATATCTGGCACGAAGCCGTTATCTTCGGTACAGCGGTAGTGTTGGGCGATACCACCGTTTAGTGCGACGGCCGCACTCCAAAGTGGATAATCAGGGCTGGGAACGAGAACCTCGTCACCCGGATTAAGCAGTGCGCGTAACGATAGATCAATGAGTTCGCTGACACCGTTGCCGATAAAGACCTCGTCAGCAGTCACACCCTCGATCCCGCGATTCTGTTGCTGCATTACGACGGCTTCGCGGGCCGGAAAAATCCCTTTCTGATGACAATAGGGTTCGGCCTGGCCGAGATTCTCGATCATCGCAAGGCGCATGGTTTCCGGCGTACGAAAACCGAACAGGCCGGGATTACCGATGTTCAGCGAAATAATTTCGTAACCGCGTTTTTCAAGTTCCAACGCATGATTCGCAAGCTGTCCGCGAATCTCGTATCGGACATCCTGTAAAACTTTACTCTGTTTGATTGGCATGCCGGGCAAACTAAATGACGTCACTCTGTCTCAATATTTCGATTTCCGCGTCAGAGTAACCCAACCACTCACTCAGTACCTCATTTGTGTGCTCACCCAGGAACGGCGGCGCTCTCTTATAACTAACGGGTGTAGCGCCAAACTCGACAGGATTCGATACCTGCGGGATGGCTTCAGCTTTACTATTTTGAATGCTGCGAACCAGGTGGCGCTCTATTGCGTGGTCGTTCGTCAAGACCTCTGCAATGTCGTTGATCGGTCCGGCAGGCACACCCTTTTCTCGCAGTGCTCCCAGCCAGTGCTGTGTACTGTCCTGCAGAAATCTTGATTGCAGTAGCGGGATCAGAACATCGCGGTTTTCAACGCGGCTGCTCGCTGTTTCGAAACGTGCGTCGCCGGAAACCGACTGCAAATCGAGCGCGTTGCAGCAATTCAGAAACTGCTGGTCATTGCCAACGGCCAGCATCAAGTCGCCATCGCTGGTGGCAAATGCCTGATACGGCACAAGATTGGGATGTGCGGTGCCCATACGCCCCGGGGTGTTACCGCCTATCAGGAAATTCATATTCTGGTTCGCCAGCCACGCGACCTGGCTATCGTAAAGCGGAACATCGATGTGCTGGCCCAGCCCTCTCCGGGCACGGGAATTTAGTGCAGCCAGGATCGCCGTCGTCGCGTACATGCCCGCCATGATGTCTGCGATGGCCACGCCGACCTTCTGCGGCCCGCCCGCTTCATGCTGAGCCGAGCCAGTAATGCTCATCAGGCCGCCGGACGCCTGGATCATCGCATCGTACCCGGGTTCCTTCGCACGGGACCCTGTTTGTCCAAACACCGAGATCGAGCAATAGATCAGCTTTGGATTGAGTTCGAGTAATTCGTCGGACCCAAGACCAAATTTCGCCATCGTTCCGACCTTGAAATTTTCCAGCAGTACATCGACATGCTGAACAAGGTCCTTAATGATCGCCTGACCTTCCAGTGCGGCAATGTTGACAGTCACCGAGCGCTTGTTCCTGTTTGTGGAGAGATAGTACGCGGACTCACCGTCCAGCCAGGGTGGCCCCCACTGCCGTGTGTCGTCACCGGTCATCGGCCTTTCAATCTTGATGACATCCGCGCCGTAGTCGCCGAGCAGTTGCGCTGCCCATGGGCCCGCAAGGACCCGGCTCATATCGAGGACTCGAAGACTGTCTAGTGGCGCGGTCATGGCCTTACCCTTAATAAAAAACCCGGCCAACCGGTAAAGGTTGGCCGGGCGGGTCCGCACGGAGATTGCGGATTGCGTGACTCAGTCGCCCGACGTTTCGTCGTTGGCAGCTGGGTCCAGCTCTTCTACCTCTGCGCCCTTAACCTCTTTAGGCACAGGTGTTTGTTTAATTTCCGGCTCCTTCTTGCCGTACTGGATCAGGAGATACTCGTGATCCTCCGGAGTCAGTTCTCGAATCGACGCAATTTTTATCGACTCGCTTGCCGAATGACCATCAAAAATCACCTCACTAAAGCGGGCGCAGATCCGGCCTGTAGGTGATTCAAACCTGATGCCCCAGGAAGAGCTGAGTCCGTAAGCCCGTCGACGCAACACCACATGGTAAGTGCGACGTCCTGATGCATCGACGATGAGGTTCGATTCATCCAGAACGGTGTATCCTCGGATACTTGATCTGAAGATGCAATTCGATCGATGGCTTGTGACCTCTGAATCACCACTACCCGGACTATCCTGGGTGCTTGCACATGCTAATAAAACACTTGAACAAACAATAATAACTAGTTGTTTATAAAGCATTATAACTTCTCCGAGAATAGACCCCCCAATCACTGCTGCGAATGTG
This sequence comes from Woeseiaceae bacterium, assembly GCA_021773155.1. GTDB lineage: Bacteria > Pseudomonadota > Gammaproteobacteria > Steroidobacterales > Woeseiaceae > UBA1847. The sequence continues at coordinate 33,604 of JAJFKQ010000027.1, forward strand.
CAATCTGCTCTCTGTGTGCCGGTATTTGCCGGTTTAATGTATTAAGTTTACGTCATATCCGCACTGTTTTTGATCCGTATCAGCCGTAACCCAGTCCGATTGGCCGGCTGGAATCGGTGATCCATTCGCTCCAGGACCCCACATAAAGCCGCGGATCACGATATCCGGCCGCGACAGCGGACACAGCCAGATGACATGCCGTAACGCCAGAGCCGCACATCACGACCCACTCCGTCTCACGGTCATCACCAAGATGGCGTAGCCACAGCTCCTGTAATTCCTCTACTCTCTTCCAGTACCCGTCGTCATTCATGCTCTCAGGAAATGGCAGGCTTCGGGCTCCGGGGATATGCCCCGCTACACTATCGATCGGCTCATCCTCACCGATAAAACGTATTAGATCGCGAGCGTCGAAAATATTGAGGCTGTCAATATTTGCACCTGCATCGCAAATCTCTGCGGTCGTGATCACAAGCTCGTCACGCACGTTGCTGACGAATTCCGCGGGGCGTGGGATGATCACACCCGACGACAGCGGAAACTGCGACTTCGACCAAGCGGCTATCCCACCATCCAGCAAGCGAACATCCGAATGGCCAAGCCAGCGGAGCGTCCACCACGCTCTCGCAGCAATGGCGCCGTTGTCATTATCGTAAACCACCACAGTGGTATTGTTATTGATGCCCAGCCGACCGATGGTCCTGCTGATATTTGCTACATCCGGCAACGGATGGCGCCCTGTGTCTTGTCCTAATGGAGCCGAAAGATCCTCATTGAGATCCGCAAATACTGCACCCGGTATGTGCGCGGTCGCGTAGTTCCGACGCCCGGCCGTTGGATCCGACAGTTCGGATCTGCAATCGATGGTGCACCAGGAATTATCCTGCAGATGTTCGTTGAGTTCTTGCGCCGCTATTAGCTGTTTGTTCCTCAATTACTCGATCTCCAAATATCAGTCCAAAATCGGGCTTGTGCACGGTAATTGCCTATTGGACAATACCGGGCCGCGGAGTAGATTCGCAATACCCGCCACTAGGGAAAAGGAGCATTAGAGTGCAAAAGATTCTTGTTGGCTTGAAACGAGTCGTTGATTACAACGTTCGAGTTCGCGTCAAGAGCGATGGCAGCGGTGTTGAAACCGATGGCGTCAAAATGAGCATTAACCCGTTTGACGAAATTGCGCTCGAAGAGGCATTGCGGATCAAAGAGAGTGGTCAGGCCGCAGAGGTCATCGTTATCTCTGTGGGTACCGGCGATGCCCAGCAACAATTGCGTACCGGGCTCGCGATGGGAGCGGATCGCGCCATTCTGGTGGAGTCCGAAGGCTCTGTGGGCTCGCTGGGCATTGCTCGAATTTTTAAATCGATTATTGATCGCGACAGCATTGACCTGGTTCTTTTGGGTAAGCAGGCGATCGACGACGATAACAGTCAGACCGGTCAAATGCTGGCTGCCATCTGGGGCCGTCCACAAGCGACCTTTGCATCGCAAGTCGAATGGAATGGTGACAAAGCGAAAGTTACACGAGAGGTCGATGCTGGCCTGGAGATCACTGAGGTCGACTTACCTGCGGTCGTAACTGTGGATCTGCGCCTTAATGAACCTCGTTACGTCAAGTTGCCTGACATTATGAAGGCCAAGAAGAAGCCGCTTGAGACAATCGCCATGGCTGACCTTGGGGTTGATCCAGGGCCCGAAATTAAAGAACTGTCGTTCGAACCACCGGCGGAACGCGAACGTGGCGTGATGGTGGATGATGTTGCCGGCCTGGTTGCCGCACTAAAAGACAAAGGACTGGCGTGATGTCAAAAATTCTCATTATTGCGGAACACGATGGTTCCATTCTTAATTCAAGCACAGCGAAGACGGTTGCCTGCGCAGCCACCATTGAGGGTGCCGAAATTGATATCGCAGTTCTGGCGTCAACTGCTGGTCCAGTGGCAGCTCAGGCGGCTGAACTCGAGTCAGTTACGCGGGTTTTGATACTTGAGCGTCCTGAAAATGAACAGGCTATTGCCGCGATACTCGCACCACAGATTGCTGCACTGGCAGGTGGCTACTCACATATTTTCGGACCGTCGACAACATTCGGCAAAGACCTGATGCCGCACGTCGCTGCACTGCTCAGCGTCAATCAGGTCAGCGACATCATGGCCGTTGAGAGCAGTCACACGTTTAAGCGCCCGATCTATGCCGGTAGCGCAGTGGCTACGGTCGAAGCCCCGGGCGACAGTGTTGTGGTGGGTACAGTTCGCATCGCATCCTACGGTGCTGCAAATGGAGGCAACTCCGCCGCAATCGAGAGTGCCGACGTTTCAGCGGATCTCCCCTCGCATACTCGCATTCTGGAGGTGCAGTCCGGTGTCTCAGATCGGCCGGATCTACAGACTGCAGCGAAGGTCGTGGCCGGTGGCCGGGCTCTGGGGAGCGAAGAAGGCTTCGACCTGATATACAGGCTGGCCGACAAATTGGCAGCCGGTGTTGGTGCTTCGCGCGCAGCCGTCGACGCCGGGTACGTGCCGAACGAAATGCAGATCGGTCAGACGGGCAAGATTATCGCGCCGGATTTGTACATAGCGATCGGTATTTCGGGGGCTATCCAGCACATCACGGGTATCAAGGATGCCGGGACTATCGTTGCTATCAACAAGGATGAAGAAGCGCCGATTTTCGAGATCGCCGATATTGGACTCGTATCGGACTTGTTCAATACCTTGCCAGAGCTGATCGAAGCCCTCTAGTGGTCCAACAAGTTGGTATTGATGGGTTCAGAGCCAGCCAGAAGATCCAAGACAAGGCGCAGTCCGAAGGGAATGGCGAGTCCTTTCCAAGGGCTGTAACGTCGTATTGGATCTTCTGGCTGGCTCCCTTCGGGCGAGCTGTGAAGCGGTCGTCCGCGGTGTTGCGCCTCTTGGCAAGGACCCGGCCATTACCGGCGAGACGCGTCTAGCGGCCAACCGCTTCACAGCTCGCTGAACCCATCAATACCAACTTGTTGGACCACTAGTCGAGGGCTTCGCCGGGGCTCCGCGGTGGACTACAGGGCGTCCAATATGGCTTCGGCCTTGCTAACTTCAAATTGGCCCGGGGCCTCAACGGCAATGTGCGTCGCGACGCCGTCGTCGACGACAATTGCGAAACGCTGACCGCGCACGCCCATGCCAAATCCTGACGCATCGAATTCAAGACCCAGCGCCTTGGCGTAGTCCCCGTTGCCATCGGCAAGCATCATGATGTTTTCGCCGACACCACGGTCTTTGCCCCACGCATTCATAACAAATACGTCGTTAACGGCCATACAAGCAACCGTGTCGACGTTCTTGCTCTTCAACGCGTCGAATTGATCGACGAATCCAGGCAGGTGATTCATTGAACAGGTTGGTGTGAAGGCACCTGGAACGGAAACCAGGACAACTTTCTTACCGGAAAACAGATCGTCAGTTGAAATCGCACCAGGTCCGGCCTCCGTCATGATTCCAAAGGCACCTGAGGGCATTTTGTCACCTGTAGATATAGTCATTTCAAGCGCTCCTGCTTGGGTTTTGGTTAGTACTCGTTTTCGCCGACGTGCACCACAAGGCCGTCGAGTTCGTCTGATACTTCAATCTGGCATGTCAGGCGGCTATTAGTTTTACGCTCAAATGCCGCGTCCAGCATGCTGTCTTCCATGTCATCCATTGGTGCCAGTTTTTCTATCCACGCCTCATCAATGTAGCCGTGACAAGTCGCACACGCACACGCCCCGCCACACTCGGCGACGATACCGTCAATATTGTTATTTATAGCCCCTTCCATGACTGAGTAGCCATTCTCGACTTCCACTTCGTGTCGGGACCCATCGCGTGTCTGATAGATGATTTTCGGCATTTCTATAATTCCGTAGCTCAAAAGCGCGCAATATTAAGGGCGTTGACCAATCTCGGTCAACGCCCTCGTAAGTCGATACGTTGTTAATGCGATTGAAAGGCAGCTACCGCGGCAATTATGCGCGTGAACTGTTTGCTCGCCTTTCGTCGATTTCCTTGCGTTTCTTCCGCGCAGCTTCTTCCGCAAGTCGGATCTGACGGTTACGCTCGATCTCGGCATCGATTACACGAATCCATTGCCCCGACGTACGCTGTGATCGGGGCGTCTTTGCTGCTTCACGAAACGCTGTTTTTGATTCGTTATATCGACGCAGGTTATAGAGACACATACCCAGCGAAATTCGAATATTGTCCGGGCTCTTGAGACCACCCTTTCGAATCGCGGTACTGGCAGCAGTAACGCAATCACCGTACTCACCGACATTCAAATAAGTGTTCGCAAGACGTGCATCGACTTCGCCGTTCTTCGCAAGCGCCGCTGCAGACTTAAGTGCCGGGATCGCTTTGGAATCTTCCATCGCAAGCATCCAGCTTTGTGACAAGAGCCGGTAGTTTTTCTCGTTCTTGACGACGATGCCAGCATCAATTTTCTCTTGCAGGAGTTTTGCCGCTTTATAAGGAACCTCGGCCTGCAAGTAAAGCTGTGCCATCGTGACGAATTCTGTACCCTTCTCCAGCATGCCCTGCGTGAATGCAGCATCGTAGGCGTAAATCAGCTTTTCATCCTGGCCCAATTCGGTGAAAGCACCCGCAAGAGACAGCCAGTAACTTTTCTTGGGCCAGGTTTCCAGCAGGATTTTTTGAATGTCGCGAACCTTGGTATAGTTCTCTTGCTGGAAATACGCAAAATTCAGCAATCCCCACCAGTCTTCTTTCACGGGCATATCCCGAGCACGAGCGACTTGCATCGCATTCTCGATGGGTTGCACCATGGCTTTGTATTCGTTCAGATGGTAGTGGACCTGCGCTTTCAGTATGAACGGTTGCGGCGCTGGATTTGTCTCCAATACGAACCACTTATCAATGGTCGTCAGGGCTTCCCGATAGCGCTCTTCAACCGTCAATAACTGTGCCATGGTAAACGTCGTCTGCTTGGCCATTTGTGGTTCAAGACTCGGTATCGCAAGCAGCTTGTTATAAGTGGAGATCGCCTGCGGCATGTTCTCCATGTTGTAATGAACGAAACCGAGATAGTTCAGAACATTGGCTTGCTCATACTCGGTCAGCTTGTCCGGGTTATACAAGCTGTTCAAAGTCTTCAGAGCAGCCGTGTAATTTTCCTCGTCGACCATTTCCTGAGCTTTCTGAATTCGCTCATAAACTTCTTTGCTGACGGCCTGGGCCTGCTTGGTCTTGGTGTCATCGTCTTTGGATGCTCTGGTTTGAGCAGCAGCGCCACCAGAAGCCAGCAATCCTGCCAGCAGCAGTACGCATAACTTCAGTAATATTCCACGATCAGTATTCATAAAAAACATATCCTTTTGGATAGATTCCCTGCCAAGGGCTATCGGTCGGCCTTAGTCTTCGAGCTCAAACGAAATACGGGTCTTTACGCCCGTCACTTCGACGGGTACACCGTCTACCACTCGAGGTTTGTACTTAAATTTCAGCACAGCTCGCGTGGCAGCGCGTTCGAACAGACTGCTGGTCGATTGAAGTACTATCGGATCTTTCACGGTTCCTGCCGTGGTCACGGTAAATGACATATCGACGAAGCCTTCCAGACCACGAGACAAAGCCCGCGATGGATAAACCGGCGCAACTCGAACGATGGGCAGATAATCGCCCTCGGCGATATTCATTCCGCCAGGACCACCGATATCGGTGTTAGCTGTAATCTCTGGGCGTCCGACATCAATTGTCGGTGCATCAGGATCAATATTGTCCATATCCTGAGGTGGAGTCTCGGGTGGCGTTTCCGGCGGTTTCGGTGGTTTCTCCGGGGTTAGATCCTGCGTATTGAGGTTCTCGTTTCGCTTCACGCGAACGAAATCAAGCTGCGCGCGCTCTCTGGGCGTAGTTAAAGCACCCTTACCCGTTGCGATTAGCAGCTGCATTACGAACAGCAAGGTGAGCGTAATGACAACCCCAGTGACAATTGAAATTAAATAGCGACCCATCATGGTCCTGTCTCCTCAGCGGCTCGCGCCGCTTTTTCTAGTCGTTGTCAGACGCAATCGCAACGTTGGTTACACCGGCGCCCTTGGCAGCTTCGAGAATTATGACCAACATTTCGTTGGTTGATTCTTCGTCGGCCTGGATCACGACCGAACCCTTGGGGTTTTCTGCGTGCAGCCGTTCGATAACACCACGCACATCACGAGGATCACGCTCCTGCTTGTCGATCCAGATTTCATCGCTGGCGCTGATGGCAATCAGGATAGCTGCATCGTCTTGAGATTCGGCCGTGAAGGTATCTGGTCGATCCACTTGAATGCCGGCCTCCTTAATAAAGGTCGCTGTAACGATAAAGAAAATCAGCATGATGAACACAACGTCGAGCATCGGCGTAAGATTGATCTCTTCGCTTTCCTCTTCGTGTCCAAATGCACCTTGGTTATTTCGCATGAGGTATGTCCTTAGAGATCCCGCTCAAGTCGAATCCGCAATGGATATGTTGTAGACGCTGGCACTACGTGATGCGTCCATGACCGTCACCAACATCTTGTTGGTGGACCTTTTGTTCGGTTGAATTACCACCGACCCCTTTGGATTTTCCGCGTGCAGGCGTTCAATATTCGCCCGTACTGCGCGTGGGTCGATCATTCGCCGATCAATCCAGATGTCATCATTCGCGTCGATGACAATCAGGATATTGGCGTCCTCCGGCTTCGTTTCCGTTACCGGAGCATCTGGCCGATTGACGTCAATTCCCACTTCCTTGACGAATGATGCGGTCACGATGAAGAAGATGAGCATGATGAATACGACGTCCAGCATCGGCGTCAGATTGATCTCTTCAGAATCATCTTCTTGCTGGCCCATCGAAAAATCATGTTTTCGCATGGTTTACCCCTTAATGGTCCATCGTGAGTGAGTCTTCCAGAAACTCAACTTCACTTGCCGCGCGGCGCGTAAGCAATGTAACAAGCAGGACACCCGAAAGTGCACCTACCATTCCTGCCATTGTCGGCACTGTTGCCTGCGACACACCGGCCGCCATAGCGCGAACATTTCCAGAGCCCGATACAGCCATGACCTGAAACACGCTAATCATGCCTGTAACGGTGCCAAGCAGTCCGAGCAACGGACAAAGCGCGACAAATGTCTGTATGAGACTAATGCCCTTGTTCGTTGCTTCGCTAAACTGCGAAATCAGCAACTCGCGAATCTGGTGTGCGTTCCAGGAACGACGTTCCTGTCTCGTCTCCCAGCCGTCATGAATCTCCTTGGACAGGACTTTCATTGAAGAGCGGAAATACATAATCCGCTCAACAATGAGAACCCACATCAAAAAAATCACTACAGCGATACTTTTTAATACGATACCGCCAAGATTCATGAAATCGCGTATGGCCTCAAAACTGTCAATAAGCCAATACATGATTACTCCTTTCGGCCTCAGCCATTACGCTCCGAGTGCTGGGCAACGATTCCGGCGCTCTGAGATTGGAGGATGTTGATGATCTTGCGACTCTGACCGCTGACCACCGTGTGCAGCAGTACCATCGGAATGGCAACAACAAGGCCTAATACCGTTGTCATCAGGGCTTGCGAGATACCACCAGCCATCATTTTCGGATCACCGGCGCCGTACAGCGTGATGACCTGGAAGGTCTTGATCATGCCGGTAACGGTACCGAGGAGTCCCATGAGCGGTGCCACGGCAGAAACAACTTTGATGAATAGCAGTCCTTTCGTGAGTCCAGGCATTTCCTTGAGCGCTGCTTCACTAAGTTTAAGCTCCACAGTCTCGGTATCTGCTCCGCGATTACTTTCGTATGCTGCAAGAACACGACCCAGAGGATTGTCAGTGCTGGCCGTTTCACGTTTGAGCTGAGCCGAAACTCTGCGGCTGTCACCGGTGAGGCCGAACCAGCGCCAAATCGCGATCAATAGTCCGACAATACCTAAAGCAATGATGCAGTAACCAACGATGCCACCTTGCTCGATACGATCTTTGATCGTCGGTGACTCAACCAGAAGGCCGAGAATAGTGCCGCGAGTTACGTCGACACCAAAACTCACGACGCCACTGTCGGCGTCTAGCAAGTCGCCCGTTGTACTGGTGTAGCGGGACTCTGGTTGACGAGCCAGTTCCGTTAGCGATCCTTCTTGCGAGTCGAACTTGAGGTAACCGTTTTCGTTGATGATGTTCAACGAACCAACCCGGATAACCTCCATCTCTTCCTGCTGTCCGTCCGCTTTTGTAACAACATTGTTGAAACGAACCACACGTCCGGACTCAACAATTTCGCGCTGCAGCATTGCCCAGAGTCGTTCGATGTCTTCGATTGACGCGAGGCTGCTTGCCCCTGCCATCTTGCTACCGAGTTCACCGAGGAAGTCACCGCGATCCGGGTACTGGATATTCGTCAATGAAGTGTTGAACACACCCTGTGTGTCGCCAGAAACGGTCTGCAAAACGCCAAACAGCTCTTTGAGCGCACCCAGTCTTTCGTCCAGTGCCTGCCGCGCCGTAATGATGTGTTGCTGGTTTTCTTCGAATTGCTGCTCGAGTTGTGCACTGACGTTTTCCTGGCGTGTGCGTTCTGCTCGCGCCTGGTTCAGCAAAGATTGCTGTTGGTTGCGGGACTGTGCGAATGCGGATTCACGCTGCCTCGCCTCCTGCGAATCGCGAGCCTGTCCTTGTTCGATCAGGTTGAGGAGTTCGGCCATGCTGCGCGCATTGTCTCCGCCCTGGGCGTTTGCCGTTGTCATTCCGAGACTTAGCAGTCCGGCGGCAATAATTAGTGTCAAGCGTTTCATTTATGATGCCTCCGCTGCAGGAACCGGGATATTGATGAGTTCCGGAGCAATCAACTGGCGAGCCATGCGCAGGCCCTTGCGAATTTCATTGCGTGCCGAATCATCCATTACCCACTGGCGTGCTTCGTTGTCCCAACGACCAGTAACCTTCGCGTCATCAGACTGGAAATACAGTCCAATTCGGCCAATTCGTAGCATGTTGAATGAGCGGGTTTCGCCGTCGATCGTTAGAGACTGAGTGTAATGCTCGGAAGTCCAGCCGAATTCGTTCTCGATCTGGTAGGCCTCCATGACCTTGCGAAATTTCTCCGCAACAGAAACGTCGGAGCGCTCCATAACTGCCTTTAGATCCGACACACGCTTGGTGCGCTCATCCATCAGGAACGGGATATCAAGACTAACGGACTGACCGAGTCCATCGATCATGCGTTCCATCAAGGGGAAGATCTGGCGATTGATGACGTCAACCTGATCCATCGACAGACCGATGTCTTCCAACGTGGCCGTTTGACCTTCAACCTGCGCCCTCATCAGGCGGTTGTAGACTTTGAGTCCGTCGATTTCTTTGTTTACAGCCCTGTACTGGTCTTCCAGTGAACGCGTACCTTCAACAATACTGTTGATACGTTCCTGTGATTGTTGTGCCAGATTTAACCGACGTTGATCAGCCTGAAGTACCTGATCGACGGACTGGGCGAAAACGCTGCCGGAAATTGCGATAACCGTAGTTGCGAAAAACGCAGTGGTTAGGCTCCGGCTGCTGCTTATGCACCGTTTCATGGACGCTCCTTAAAGGTCATAATTGTTTTAGTTAATATATAGGAGAGGGATGCAACGTATCCGTTGAATACATGCACAAATGTAAACCGAAAATGCTGAATGCATCTCCAATTGCGCACGCGGCCCTCTCCACTTTCGCCGCGTGGCGATAAACTATTGGAACCCCTTGTTATCTTTCTATTCGTTGGCATACCCAGAAATACCGTCTGAGATTTTCCCGCCATTTATTCCTCTTATATCGAAAGGTCCCCGTTCACTCTTGGGGCAAGAATAACACATGGTTTGTATATCGCCAGCCCAACAACTACATAACATTTATGACTTTCAAACATAGCCAGATGGACGCCAATTTCTGCTGTTGCGCTATAATTTGCTACCCATACCTTGCGTCTAACTGCAGCAGACGTCACAGAGTCTTTTTTGAGCGCCATATATAAGTGTGTATAGCTAGACGGCTTAGGTGCGATAAAGCCCATTACTATTAATACGTTACTAACCATAGTTAATGCGCCATCTTTAGTAACACACGTAACTGATTAAGCAGTGGTTGACATCAATACTTCCTTACAACATGATTCGGCGTTATGACTGCAACGCAAATCAAACGACTGCTCGTACTGCGACATTCTTTGCTTCTCCTTGGGAGGCAGAGCGGGTAGCGCGTATCCAGTCACCGGACACCGTAAACCCCGCATCCAATAGGATAGTGGGGTTTTTTTTAGCTTCGCATTAATGCCAGAGACGAATCATGCAAATGTACTCAGAATCAGATGTCGATATTTCCTGCCTGACAGACCGTCAGGTAACCGTACTTGGCTATGGCAGCCAGGGACGCGCGCATGCGTTAAATCTTAAAGATAGCGGCTTCGATGTCGTTGTCGGTCTGCGCCCGAGCGGTGCCAGCTGGGCTGTGGCAGAGGCCGATGGTCTGACCGTTCAGGAACCGAATGAGGCCGTTAGAGGCGCCGCAATCGTTATGTTCCTGACACCGGATATGGTCCAGAAAAGCTTGTACCTGTCTGTTGTCGACAATATCGATAATGGCGCATTACTGTTGTTTGCGCACGGTTTCGCGATTCACTATGGGCAGGTAGAACCCCGTGCCGACCTGGATGTCGCGTTAATTGCTCCCAAGGGTCCCGGTGGTCTGGTTCGTCGCCAGTATGAAGAAGGTCACGGTGTGCCCTGCCTCGTGGCTATACATCAGGACGCTACTGGCAACGCATTGAAAACGGCCCTTGCCTACTCTGCGGGAATCGGTGGCGCTCGCGCCGGTGTGATCGAAACGACGTTTGCCGAAGAGACAGAAACCGATCTGTTTGGTGAGCAAGCCGTACTTTGCGGTGGCGCCACCGAATTAGTCGTTGCGGGTTTCGAAACGCTGGTTGAAGCGGGTTATCAGCCCGAAGTGGCTTATTACGAAGTCATGCACGAACTGAAGCTAATCGTCGATCTGTTGCACGAAGGCGGCTTGCGCAAGATGCACAAATTCATCAGCGATACGGCAGCCTGGGGAGACATGATCAGTGGTCCGCGCGTTGTCGATGATGCATCTCGCGCTGCGATGAAAGCCATATTGACCGATATTCAGGATGGCACGTTTGCGCGTAACTGGATCGCCGAAAACGAAAACGGCATGCCAGAGTTCAAACGCATGATGCAAGCAGACCTGGATCACCCGATCGAAAAAGTCGGTGCCGATCTGCGCGGTCGTATGGATTGGTTGGCGGAGGATTAGGACGATGTCCGACATAAGCTCAGAAAACAGAATACGCATTTTCGACACCACATTACGTGACGGGGAACAGGCCCCCGGCTGCAGCATGACGCTCAGCGAAAAGCTACGTGTTGCAAAGGCGCTATCTGAGCTTAATGTCGACATTATCGAGGCCGGTTTTCCGGCGGCATCACCCGGCGATTTCGAGTCGGTAAAAGCCATCGCGGATCGCAACTTCGGTCCGGTAATTTGCGGGTTGGCGCGTTGCAATGCCGCCGATATCGAGAAAGTCCATGCGGCAGTAAAGGGCGCGGACAATCATCGTATCCACGTTTTCGTCGCGACCAGCGCAATCCATCGCGAGCACAAGCTCAAAATGGCCAAGGATGAGATCATCAAGAGCGCCGTCGGCGCCATCAAGATGGCGCGTGAGCTGTGCGACGACGTCGAGTTCTCACCGGAAGACGCATCAAGAACCGAGCTGTCGTATTTAGCCGAGGTTGTATCCGCCGCTATCGAGGCTGGTGCCACTACCGTCAATATTCCGGATACGGTTGGTTATACCGTTCCTGCTGAATTTGATCAGTTGTTCCATTACCTGAAAGAACACGTCGCACGCATCAACGAGATTACGCTCAGTGTCCACTGTCACAATGACCTCGGCATGGCCGTTGCCAACAGCCTGGCGGCCATTGGTGCAGGCGCACGTCAAATCGAATGCACTATTAACGGCATTGGAGAACGCGCTGGTAACTGCAGTCTCGAAGAAGTTGTGATGGCAATTAAGACGCGCGCGGAGTTCTTCGGACTTGAAACCGGTATCGACACAACACGCCTGTATCCTACATCTCGACTAGTCTCGAACATTACCGGCATGCACCTTCCTCGCAACAAAGCGATTGTAGGCGAGAACGCTTTTGCTCATGAAGCTGGAATCCACCAGCACGGTATGCTGCAACACGCGTCAACTTACGAAATCATGCGACCCGAAGACGTTGGTTTGAGTAAATCGAACCTGGTGCTTGGCAAGCACAGTGGCCGGCATGCGTTTCGGGATCGCGTTAAGGAACTTGGCTTCGAGTTGGATGATTTCGAAACCAATCGTGCGTTTCAGGAATTCAAGAAGCTGGCGGATAAGAAAAAAGACATTTATGACGGTGATATCGAATCGATCATCATGAATGCCGGAAGTTCGTCGTCCGGCCCCTGGACATTGAAGTCTCTCGAAGTGCAAACACATACCGATGAGCCGGCCACAGCGACCGTACAATTGATCGGTGAGGATGGCGTCGAAGTATCCAAATCCGCTCATGGCGATGGCCCGGTAGCCGCTGCTTTTCAGGCTCTGGAAACCGCAACAGGCGTTGACATGATATTGCGCAACTTTGAATTACACAGTGCGTCGATCGGTGAAGATGCTCTGGGCGAAGTGACCGTTACTGTCGATATCGATGGCCAGAGTTTCCGCGGCCGTGGTGCCAGCGTCGACATTGTCGAGGCCGGCTGCAGAGCTTGCCTCGAAGTAATGAATCGAACGCTGCGGCGCCGTGACCGTGGCGAAAGCATCGGCGCGGACACCGCGACGTCTCACGCAACCGTCTAGTTTTGTTTAGGAATTTCTGTGAGCAATCCGAGCACCCTCTTTGAAAAGGTTTGGGCAGACCACGTTGTGGTCGATGAGACGCCTGAAACGCCAGCTGTACTTTATATCGACCTGCATATCATCCATGAAGTGACAACACCACAGGCTTTCTCGGTGTTACGCGATAATGGATTGGCTGTACGCAGACGTGACCTGACATTGCCAACACTGGATCATTCCACGCCGACAACGCCTGTATCGATGTTCAAGGACTTACTGGTCGCGGGCGAAGGTGCCGCCAACCAGGTTCGACAAATGCAGCAAAACTGTGAGGATTTCGGTCTCGATTTGCTGGGCTATGGCAGCGGACAGCGCGGTATCGTCCATGTGATTGGTCCTGAATTGGGTGCAACACAGCCCGGCAAGACTATCGTCTGTGGGGACAGCCACTCCAGCACGCATGGGGCCTTTGGCGCCCTCGCCTTTGGTATAGGGACTACAGAGGTTGGTCACGTACTCGCGACCCAGTGCCTCCTGCAACGCAAACCAAAAACGCTCGCGGTGAATGTTGACGGCGAGTTGCCAGAGGGCGTGACGGCGAAAGATCTGATTCTCGCAATCATCGGCAAGATTGGCGTCAATGGTGGAACAGGACACGTGATTGAGTATCGCGGCGCAGCAATACGGGCGATGGATATGGAAAGTCGAATGACAATCTGCAACATGTCAATCGAGGGCGGCGCACGTGCCGGAATGATCGCCCCTGATGAGACGACTTTTGATTATCTTCGGGGCCGCTCACGCGCACCACAAGGTGCTGCATGGGATGAAGCCATCGAACGCTGGCGGCTGTTGCGAACGGACGACGGTGCGAGTTTCGATAAGTCCGTCACGCTGGACGCCAGTGAACTGCAGCCCATGGTTACCTTCGGCACCAACCCGGGAATGGTTGTCGGCATCAACGATCCGATTCCAGACAGTAGCGATGCGAGTTTCAAGAAGGCGCTTGATTACATGCAAGTCGAGTCAGGTAAACCGATGACCGTGAACACGGTCGATATTGTGTTCGTTGGCAGCTGCACCAATGGCCGTATTTCCGATATTGAGGAAACTGCGAGAATCCTGCAGGGACGAAAAGTAGCCGACAGCGTCCGAATGATGGTCGTACCGGGTTCAGAACAGGTTAAAAAAGAAGCGGAAGAACGTGGTCTTGATCGCGTTATTACTGCTGCCGGTGCGGAATGGCGCGAAGCGGGTTGCTCGATGTGCATCGGCATGAATGGCGACATAGCACAGCCCGGGCAACTCACTGTCAGTACCAGTAATCGCAACTTCGAAGGACGTCAGGGTGTTGGTGCACGCACAGTCCTGGCCAGCCCGGCGACAGCAGCAGCGTCTGCAATCGCAGGTTACGTCGCAGATCCAAGGACGTACTCATGAAGCCTGTTAACAAGATTCGGTCAAAGACAGTTGTACTGCCAACTAGGGACATCGACACAGACCAGATAATTTCAGCCCGATTCCTGACCACCACAACTCGAGAAGGCCTTGGTAAGAACGTCTTTCACGACCTGCGCTACAACGCCGACGGGAGCGAAAAGCCAGATTTCGTACTGAATAAACCCGAATCGAAAGGCTGTCGAATTCTCATTGGCGGCAATAATTTCGGTTGCGGCTCGTCACGCGAACACGCGCCGTGGGCGTTGCTCGATTACGGATTTGAAGCGGTCATTTCGACTGAGATAGCCGATATATTCCGCAACAACGCACTCAAGAACGGACTGCTCGCCATCGTCGTTGATAGTGATACGCATCAATGGCTTCTGGACAATCCCGGCGCCGACGTTGCCATCGACGTTGCCGCCGCAACAATCACATTGCTGGGTGCAAAAATCATTGAATTCGCGATTGACGGATTTGCACAGCATTGCCTGATAGAGGGCATCGACCAGTTAGGTTTCCTGCGACAGCAAACCTCGACTATTGAATCATATGAGGAGAATCGCAGTTGGAAGCCGTAATTACGCTGCTACCGGGTGACGGAATCGGACCCGACGTTACTGAATGTGCACTTGAAGTTCTTGAGGCCGTCGCTGCCAGGTACGAGCACAGTTTCAGATACGAAACGCAGTTGATTGGTGGCGCTGCGATTGACGCCGAAGGCGACCCATTGCCACCTGCGACGATAGCGAGCTGCGAAACAGCCGATGCTGTTTTTCTGGGCGCTGTGGGCGGGCCAAAGTGGTCTGATCCAAATGCCAAAATTCGGCCGGAACAGGGGCTCCTCAAGCTGCGCTCCATTCTCGGTGTGTTTGCCAATATCCGTCCGGTCAAGGTCTATTCTGAGCTGGTTGGCGCTTCGCCGCTTCGGCCAGAGATTCTCGAAGGCGTCGATATGCTCGTTGTCAGAGAGTTGACCGGTGGGATTTACTTTGGAGAAAAAACCCGCGATGAAACATCGGCAAGCGACCTGTGTACCTACACGGTCAACGAGATTGAACGCATCGTCCGTGTTGCCGCAAAACTAGCGTCTGGACGTCGTGGGAAACTTTGTTCGGTTGATAAGGCAAACGTGCTGGAAACATCTCGCCTGTGGCGCAACGTGACAGATCGTCTCATGCCGGTCGAATTTCCAGGGATCGATGTCGAAACACTGCTGGTCGACGCAGCGGCGATGCATCTGCTAAGTCGCCCTGCTGATTTCGACGTGATTGTTACCGAGAATATGTTCGGTGACATTTTGACGGACGAGGCGTCAATGCTGGCCGGGTCACTGGGTATGTTGCCCTCTGCATCGCTCGGCGACACAGCAGTTGGTTTGTATGAGCCTATTCATGGTTCGGCGCCAGATATTGCCGGGAAAGGCATCGCGAATCCCTGCGCAGCCATCGCGAGTATTGCGCTCCTGCTGCGCCACAGTCTCGAACTTGAGACAGAAGCTACGGCCGTTGAGCTGGCAATCGCGTCGGCCATCGCCAATGGCGCCAGAACAGCCGATATTGCGGCAGGGGGCGAAACACGCGTCTCTACCACCGAAATGACGTCAGAGATCATTCGCGGTTTGCACTAAAGCAACGACAGCTAACCGCAGGCAGCGGCAACCGGCGCCAGTGTGCGCACGGAGCGCGCCGCCTCAAGAGCTTCCAGCAAGTCGGCGATCAGGTCCTCGCTGCTTTCGAGTCCAATGGACAATCGAATCAGATTCTGGCCAATTCCGGCCTTAGCCAGAGCCGCTTCGCTGACCGGCGCATGTGTCATTGATGCTGGATGGCAAACAAGGCTCTCGACACCGCCCAATGATTCCGCCAGTGAGAAGAACTTCAGGCTATTAACAAATGCGCGGATCTCTTCCTCGCCGCCTGCTACCTCGAAACTCACCATGCCGCCGAAGCCACGCTGCTGTCGTTTGGCGATGCTGTGTCCGGGATGGCTCTCGAGGCCGGGATAGTAAACCTGGGCTACCTGATCATGCTCATTGAGTATGCTGGCGACGAGGCTTGCACTTTCCTCATGCTGCCTGATCCGCGGATGCAAGGTACGAATACCGCGCAGCGTCAGAAAGCTGTCAAAAGGCGCCCCTGTGATGCCGATGCAATTTGCCCAGTACGCGATCTTTTCCGCTAGTTCGTCCGTCGCAGCAACAACGCAACCACCGACAACGTCGCTGTGTCCATTGATGTACTTGGTGGTCGAATGAATGACGAGATCAGCGCCGAAGTCGATCGGGTTCTGCAAGGCAGGTGACAAGAACGTGTTGTCTACAGCCAGTAAAGCGCCTGCAGCCCTGGCTATCTCCGCAATCTTTTCGATATCGACTATGCGTAACAACGGATTGGATGGCGTTTCTGCGAGAATGATCTTCGGTCTGCACTCAGCCGCTTTGCGCAGCGCGTCGATATTCGTCTGGTCAACGAACTGTACTTTGAACAATCCTTTTTTGGACTGCTGCTCGAACAAGCGGAATGTTCCGCCGTAACAGTCATGCGGCGCGATAATGGTGTCGCCGGGTTCAAGTAATTGCGTCAGGAGCGTCAGAGCTGCCATTCCGGATGATGTCACTACTGCTCCGGCACCGCCTTCAAGCTCGGCCAGTGCGTCTGCCAATGCATCACGGGTTGGGTTGCCGGAGCGTGTGTAATCGTACTGCCGTGGTTCGCCCAAACCTGCAAACGCAAAGTTCGAAGAAAGATGTAACGGCGGTACGACAGCACCGTGTTGCGTGTCTGATTCGATAGACGCACGAACCGCTCTGGTCGCTTTACTTGCTGAGGATGTCATTTTCGGTCTCCGCATTGGTGTTCCGTATCTACTCATCGGAACCCTGCGAAGCCCGCAAGGGAGGGGTTGTACTGCCCTTCACCCGCGTACGGGATGTTGCAGTTACCCTCATCATTCGATGCGCTCAACAAACTGAGCAAAGCATCGCAGGAGTTGGCACCTTTTCAGAATGGTTAGTTCTGAAGGTTGCCCCGGCGTCGTCGGGCCTATCCCTCGACCGGTCTCGATGAGTTTCGCAAAGTGTATGCGCGACAGTTGCCGAAGGTCAAGGACTTCCGTGAGACTATTTTAGTAGCAAATGTAACCATCAAATTAGCGATTGCTATTCCGGGCTCATTGCAATAGTGTACTAGCACGTTAATACATTGATACAGCCATGAAGCCAAACCGCAATGAATCCGAACGTCAGCAAGCGCACGCTGAGAAGTCCTTGTTCGACGCTGTAATTTCTCTGCAGAGCGCAAAAGAATGTCGCCTGTTCTTCAAAGACTTGTGTACACCCACCGAACTTCAGGCGCTGGTTGATCGTTGGCAAGTCGTCGAATACCTGCAGAAAGAGCTGCCCTATCGAAAAATCCACGATCTCACGGGCGTGAGTGTTACTACGATAGGTCGCGTTGCACGCTGCCTTAGCGACGGCTCCGGCGGTTATCAAACGGCGATCGACCGAATCTCCCACTAAAGGAACAACAATGGAACAGTCCGAGCAGCGTATTAAGATTGCGGTGCAAAAAACCGGCCGCCTGACAGATCATTCCATCGATCTGCTGGAGCGCTGTGGCCTGAAAGTTACCAAGAGCAAAAACCAGCTCATTTGCTACGGCGAAAATATGCCAATCGATCTCCTGCTGGTACGAGACGATGATATTCCAGGTCTCGTTAGCGACGATGTCTGCGACCTGGGTATTGTTGGCCTCAATGTCGTCGAAGAGAAACGACTGCAACTCGAGCAGGAGGGATCCAACGGCCGGTTCAAGCAGATCTTTGAGCTGGATTTCGGTCATTGCCGCCTCTCGATTGCCGCCCCGGAAGATGTGGACTATGTCGGACCGGAGTCTCTTAAAAATGTAAAGATTGCCACAAGTTATGTCGGACTTTTAACAGATTACTTAAAGCGTAACAGGATCGCTGCGGAGCCGATTTTCTTCTCTGGAGCCGTCGAAATTGCACCAAAACTGGGCCGTGCGGACTTCATCTGCGATCTGGTCTCGTCCGGCGAAACATTGCTCGCAAATGGTCTGCGTGAAGTCGCCGTGCTGCTGGAGAGCGAAGCGGTCGTTATCCAGACATTAGCTCCCCTCAGTGACGAAAAGCAGGCTCTCGTAGACAAGATCATCCAGCGACTCGATGGTGTATTAAAGGTACGCGATAGCAAATACATCATGCTGCATGCTCCGCGATCGGCCCTGGCCGAGATTCGTGCGCTGCTCCCAGGCTCAGAGTCTCCCACAGTACTGCCATTGGAAGGCAGCGACGACAAGATCGCGGTTCACGCTGTCTGTCGGGAGAATGTGTTCTGGGAAACACTTGAGAACCTGAAAGCGGCGGGTGCGAGTTCCCTGCTGGTTCTGCCAGTCGAAAAGATGCTGGCCTGACGATGAGCCTCTCTATTTTCCGATGGGCAAACCTCGACGAACATCAGCGTAGCGAATTGCTGCGCCGCCCGAGGGCATCGCAGGACGAATCCATTCGCATTGATGCTGAGAAGATCATCGCCGCAGTGCGAGCCGATGGTGATGCCGCACTGATCGAGTTAACTGAGCGATATGATGGTGCGAGCAATAAAGAACTCAAAGTCTCTGCCACAGAGATCGCGGAGGCCAGCAAGCTGCTGACTGGGCCACAACTGGCTGCAATCGATCTCGCGATTGCCAATGTTCACAAGTTTCACGCACAGCAACGACCGTCCTCCATATCAGTAGAGACCATGCCCGGCGTCGTTTGTGAGCGCGTCAGTCATCCGATCGACTCGGTGGGTTTGTACGTTCCTGCGAGAACGGCTCCCCTTCCTTCGGCGGCAATCATGCTGGCGGTGCCTGCCGCTATCGCGGGATGTCCGGAAGTGGTCTTGTGCACGCCACCACGCCCCGATGGCACGGCCGACCCGGCAGTACTGGTTGCTGCCTCACGGGCCGGCGTTGCCGAAATATACAAAGTGGGTGGTGCTCAGGCCATTGCGGCAATGGCCTACGGGACTGAATCAATTCCCAGGGTCTGCAAGATAATGGGACCCGGGAACGCTTGGGTGACAAGCGCCAAGTCCATCGTTAGTGCGGATCCGGAAGGCGCTGCCATTGATATGCCGGCCGGGCCGTCCGAAGTGCTGGTTATCGGGGACGCGAGTGCTTCACCAGCATTCATCGCCGCCGATTTATTGTCACAGGCTGAGCATGGAGCAGATTCACAGGTTATGTTCGTAACAACAAATGCTGCGGTCGCGACGGCCGCAAATGAGGAAGTGAAATCTCAATTGGATACCCTGTCACGAGCAAGAATCGCGGCCGCCGCGCTGGAAAACTCCCGTACGATCATTGTGAATGATGTGGCCACCGCGATTGAGGTCAGCAACCAATACGCTCCCGAACACCTGATCCTGCAAATAGAAAATCCGCGAGACGCGCTTCCCTCTATTCGGAATGCGGGCTCCGTCTTCGTAGGTCGATGGACACCGGAGGCCGTCGGTGATTACTGCAGTGGGACGAATCACGTACTACCGACCTATGGCTACGCGAGGACATACAGCGGCCTGGGAGTTGATCAGTTTATGCGGCAGATGACGATTCAGGAGCTTAGCCCTGAAGGCTTGCAGGGAATCAGTGATGCCGTTATCCGTCTTGCAGGCCTGGAGGGACTCGATGCTCACGCCACCGCCGTCAGCCGACGCCTCGGAGAGATCGCGTGAGTATCGTCAAACTGGCACGACCGGAGATTCAGGCCATGCGGGCGTACGAGGCGGCAATTCAGGTCGACGACACAGTACGCCTGAACGCGAACGAATCGCCCCAAATTAGCCCCATTGGTAATTTTCGACGGCCACTCAATCGATATCCGGAAGTTCGCCCACAAGAATTGCAGAAGGGGCTGGCAGCGCGCTTCGGTTGTGCAGCAGAGCAGTTGCTGGTAACACGCGGTTCAAGCGAAGCCATCGACCTTTTGATTCGCACATTTTGTGAGGCAGGCAGAGACAGCATCGTCACGCCGACTCCGTCGTTCTCCATGTATTGGCACTACGCGCGCATTCAGGGTGCGGCGGTGATTGAAGTGCCAACGCTTGTCGATAACGATTTCATAATTGACATGGATGCAGTGCTCGCGGCATGCACCGAAAACTCCCGATTGGTATTCGTCTGTTCACCGAACAATCCGACCGGCGCGCCGCTGCCCAGAGCAGACGTTGTGAGATTACTGGAGGGTCGCGACAAGCGATCAGCCGTCGTTGTCGATGAGGCCTACGTTGAGTTCGGTGATCAGGAGTCAGTGATCGACCTGATCAATGATTATCCCAACCTCCTCGTATTACGCACGCTTTCGAAAGCGCTCGGCTTCGCTGGAGCACGTTGCGGCGCAGTAGCCGGGTCGGTCGACATCATAAATTTGCTGAGTGCCGTGCAGTCGCCTTACGCGCTCGCGACTCCCGTCGTTGAGTGTGTCGAGGACGCACTGCAAACCGAGCAACTCGCTTTGGCAGACCAAGCGGTCGAAAACATCATCAACGAGAGACAACGCTTGATGACTGCAGTATCCGCCTACGATTTCGTACACCAGGTATGGCCAAGCGAGGCGAACTTTTTTCTTGCTCGCTTTGCGGATGCCGAAGCCGTGATGCAGCGCTGTGAAGAAAACAACGTATTGCTGCGCCATTTTGGTGGTGATTTGGCGGACTGCATTCGAATCACTGTCGGTAGTCCGTCCGATAACGATCAGTTGTTGCGTGCACTGGACACGCTGGTGGGATCCTGAGATGGGCGTGAAAGTACTGTTTATCGATCGTGACGGGACTTTGATCGAGGAACCCGAAGATTTTCAGGTCGACTCGGTCGAAAAAGTTCGCCTGGTCAAAGGTGTGATTCCTGCCCTGCTTGAATTGGCACAGCATGGTTATCGCTTCGTGGTGGTAAGTAATCAGGACGGCCTCGGAACCGCATCGCTTCCGCAGGATGAGTTCGCTGCAGCACATGACCATACGTTGCAGTTATTCACGAGCCAGGGTGTGACCTTCGATGAAATTTTCATCTGCCCGCACCTGCCGGATCAAAACTGTGACTGTCGCAAGCCTCGAACGGGCCTGTTGACTCGCTACCTCGCCGCAAACCACATCGACCTGCCGAATTCCGCCGTAATCGGTGATCGGACGACGGACATGGTGCTAGCCGAGCGAATTGGCGTGCAGGGACTGTTGGTCAATGCCGATGATGCCACCACGATGAGCTGGCAACAGATCGTTGAGCTGCTGTGCCATTCAAATCGAGTCGCCCAAGTCCAGCGAAACACCAATGAAACGAACATATCGGTCGCCGTCAACCTGGACTCCGCCGAGACGATCCAAATACGCACAGGTATTGGTTTTTACGATCATATGCTCGAGCAAATCGCCAAGCATGGGGGCTTCGGACTGGTCCTGAACTGCGAAGGTGACTTGAATGTCGACGAACACCACACTGTCGAAGACACGGCTATTTGCCTTGGCACTGCTTTGCGAGAAGCATTAGGCAACAAGTTCGGCATCGGACGTTACGGATTTCTGCTTCCCATGGACGAGAGTGAAGCGAAAGTCGCGCTCGACTTGTCGGGCCGGGCTGCATTTCAATTCTCTGCAGAATTTCCCCGCGATAATGTCGGAGAACTTTCGACTGAGATGGTTGAGCATTTCTTCCGCTCACTGTCAGAATCACTTGGTGCCGCGTTGCATATTGAGGTCAACGGTGAGAACACCCATCACATGGTCGAGGCCTGCTTCAAGTCAGTCGGTCGTAGTCTGCGACAGGCGCTCGCCAGAGCCGGTACTGAGTTACCCTCTACCAAGGGCACTTTGTAGTGACACAAATAGCCATCATTGACAGCGGTGGTGCCAATATCGCGTCGCTTTTGTTTGCATTCCAACGATTGCAGACCAAGGCAATTCTGACATCTGATGCCGATGTAATTCGAAATGCCCCTCGAGTCCTGCTGCCCGGTGTCGGTGCTGCCAAGGATGCAATGAAACGTCTGACAAACGCAGGGCTCATCGACGTCATACGCGAACTCAAACAACCGGTGCTTGGTATTTGTCTCGGCATGCAGCTGCTCTGTGACGGTTCCGAAGAAGAGGACGTTGAGTGCCTTGGAATCATCCCCGGTACGGCGGAAAAGCTTGCCGCGACATCAGACAATCCCGTTCCGAACATGGGATGGTGCTCAACGAACATTACGGCAGGCCACGCAGTGCTCAAGCGCATTGAGGACGAAAGCTTTTTTTATTACCTGCATAGCTACGCCCTGCCCATATCCGACAACACACTCGCTACCGCAAGTCATGCCGGCGAGTTCTCAGCGGTCATCGGTCACCGCAATTTTGTCGCCGCACAGTTTCATCCGGAACGCTCATCCACAGCCGGTGCACAATTACTCCGAAATTTCGTGGGGGTCGGAACATGAGGATCATTCCGGCAATAGATCTCAAAGATGGCAAGTGCGTTCGCTTATTCAAAGGAGATTTTGAGAAAACCACAGAGTACAGCGCTAATCCCGCAGAGATTGGGCGGCGCTTTTCTGCGCTGGCCGTCGAAAACTTGCATATCGTCGATCTCGATGGTGCTCGAACCGGAGCGCAGCAAAACCATTCAATCGTTGCGGAAATTATTTCTCAATCGGGCCTGTCTGTGCAGCTTGGCGGCGGTATTCGTGAACGGGACGATGTTGCTCGCTGGCTGGACGCTGGCGTATCTCGTTGCGTTATTGGAAGCGTAGCGATAAATCAACCGCAAACTGTGCGGCAGTGGCTGCGTGAGTTTGGCGTGGACGCAATCGTGTTGGCGCTGGATATCAAGCTAAACGAGTCAGCTATACCGAAACTAACAACGCAGGGCTGGACGGAAGACTCTGCTACGTCACTGTGGGATTGCCTCGATGACTATCGTGAAAATGGCGTACAGCACGTTCTGTGTACCGACGTAGCGCGAGATGGTGCGATGACGGGTCCGAATTTCGATCTTTATACGGATATCCTTGCACGTTACCCGGCCCTGAAATTACAGGCATCGGGTGGTATTCGAAATATTGACGATCTGCAAAAGCTACGCGACTTAGGTATCCCTGCAGCGATCACCGGTCGCGCTCTGCTGGACGGAGAAATAACGCCGACGGAGGTCGCGTCATTCCGACGAAACGCATAATTCCCTGTCTCGATGTTAAGGATGGAGTTGTCGTAAAGGGCGTGCAATTTCGTAATCACCGCGTCGTCGGTGACATCCTTGAACTTGCCGAACGTTATTGTCTGGAAGGTGCCGACGAACTGGTGTTTTACGACATTACCGCCAGCCCGGATGGGCGCAGTGTCGATCGAAGCTGGGTGACAGGTATTGCCGCCGTTCTCGATATACCGTTTTGCGTTGCCGGCGGCATCAAATCGGTCGCTGATGCTGAGGACGTGCTTAACAAAGGAGCAGACAAGATTTCGATTAATTCCCCTGCTCTCGCGAATCCTGAGCTCATTACGGAACTCGCGCGACGGTTCGGATCACAATGTGTTGTGATTGGCATCGATAGTCGAGAGGATCATGGTAACTATTTCGTGTACCAGAACACCGGTGATCCGGACAAGACTTCGGCAGCCCAGCGCCTCACCCAACACTGGGTGGTTGAGGTTCAGGAGCGTGGCGCGGGAGAGATTGTGCTGAATTGTATGAATCAGGATGGCGTACGAAGCGGCTACGATACTGGACAGCTGGAAACTATGCGGTCGCTCTGCAAGGTTCCTCTGGTCGCATCCGGTGGAGCCGGCGGGATGGCGCATTTTTTTGACGTGTTTGATGTCGCCAACGTCGACGGCGCTCTCGCGGCCAGCGTTTTCCATAGCGCCGAAATCAATATCGGAGACCTGAAACATTTTCTTGCTGCCAAAAATGTCAGCATGCGTATTTGAGGATTCAAAGTGAGTATTTCAGACATCGCATTTCTCGAAGATCTTGAAACGATCGTTATTGATCGATTGAAGGACCCCGCTGAAGATAGCTACACGGCTCGCCTTGCGAAAGCCGGTACGAAACGCATTGCACAGAAAGTCGGTGAAGAAGGCGTTGAGCTCGCGTTGGCAGCGGCGGTCGGTGACAAAAACGAAGTCATCGACGAAGCGGCCGACCTTCTTTACCACATGATTGTGTTATTGGCAGTGCAGAACCTGGGTCTTAAAGACGTTTGCGACCGATTGCGAACTCGCCATTCAAGCCCCTAGTCGCTGGATTCTTCCATCGCCTTCGCGTGAGCCGGTCGTGCGGGCAGCGGTTGAACGGGTCTGTGGCACCCCCAGTACAGTTTCATATTACGATCTCCTCCGCAACGTCTCGTCGATTGTAATTTGAACTCATGACGTATCCGTAGGCACCTGCGTTCGCGACCAAAATTACATCACCTTCTTTCGTTGGCGGTAACAAGCGATCACTGCCCAGACGGTCCCCGGTTTCGCAGATGGGGCCAACAACTGTTGCAGTCTCACTGGGTGCCTGATCAGCTCGCGAAAGATTGACGATCTCGTGATAGGAACCGTATAACGCTGGTCGTATCAGAGAATTCATTCCCGTACCAACACCGATGTAACGCATCTCTCCTTTACCTTTGGTCTGGGTACAGCGGGTCAGCAACACACCCGCTCTGGCAACGAGATAGCGACCGGGCTCAAGCCACAAGTCAAATTGCGGATAAGCCTCGCGTATTTCCGCCAAAGTCTCATCCAATCTGTCGAGATCGAAAGCCTTGTCACCGGGTTTCTCAGGTACACCAAGACCGCCGCCAAGATCGATTACTTTTACCCCTGGAAACCGTTCTGCGATTAGCACCAATTCACCGGCGACACTTCGCCAGTTCTCGGGATCGAGAATGCCACTGCCACTGTGCGCATGTATGCCGACAACCTCGGCACCCGCCGCGTCAACAAGCTGTGATAGTTCGTCGATTTCAAAGCGCGGCACGCCGAATTTCGAGTGGACGCCCGCCGTCTTCACATGCTCGTGATGACCGCGACCCTGCCCCGGGTCAATGCGAATGAACAGTTGCTTGCCCTCAAAAAGCTCCGGCCAGGCTTGCAGCGGGTATAGATTATCAAGTGTAAGTTGCAGGCCTTTCTCAATCGCCCACGCATATTCGTCCCGCGGCGCGAAATTGGGCGTAAAAAGAACCCGCTCAATATCGAGACCTGGAACAGACTGCTCGAGCCACTCAACTTCACCCGGTGAGACGCACTCAAAGTCGACACCAGCCGCGGCCAGAGTTTGCAACAGATCAACATTGAAGTTCGCCTTGACAGCGTAGAGTATGCGATCAATATTTTTCAAGCCAAGTAGATCGCTGGCTGCCTCGGCGACACTGTCACGATCATAAACATAAGCGTTCAATTGCTTATCGGCCAGCTGCAGCAATTGTTCGCGTTTCTTCATCCACCAAGCGTTCGGTGCCCGTGTGGCCGGTTCATCACCTGCGAAAAGACGTTCCCAGCTATCGCCAAATACATTCGTTGCGCCTTTCTTACGAATGATAATCGCGTGCAGCTTGCCAACCAGTCGCGGCCCTTGCTGCTTGTCAATGACAAAGCTGAGATTAAGATCGTTGGCGGCCTGCGACATCAGGTGAATCCGTTCTTCCTCGAAGACCTCAAGCGCAGGCGCCAGACGTGGGATGATGGTTCGTATCTTACGGCCAACCAGGCTGACTGCGGAGCAATTCGAAATCACTCTGACCTGGCAAAGTTTCTCGAGATCATCAACCAGTGACTCTTCGACATCGTCTGACAGCATGCCATCTGAGGTATCGATAGAAACTGTCACATTGGTTTCAGATGTTGAAACGAGATCTACAGATACTCCATTCTCGCTGAAAGCTGTGAACACCTTTGCAAGAAACCCTACTTCGTGCCACATACCGACACCGTCCATCGAGATCAAGGTCAACCCATCGCGGATACATATCCCCTTGACCTGTGGTTCAATTTCTTCGGTAACTGACGAAATTACGGTTCCGCCAATTTGCGGCGCGGCTGTACTTCGAACAAAGAGCGGAATTTTGGACTCGCGAACTGGCGCAATACACCTTGGGTGCAAGACAGCGCTTCCTGCCGACGCAAGTTCCTGTGCCTCATCGTAGTGAAGAGCCACCAACAGTCTCGCTGACGGAACGACACGCGGGTCTGCGGAAAACATCCCGGGTACATCGGTCCAGATTTCCAACCGACGCGCTTGCAGCTTCGCAGCAAAATACGACGCCGACGTATCAGACCCGCCCCGTCCCAGTAATACGGTCTCACCGTTCTTGTTCCTGGCGATGAATCCTTGCGTGAGAACTATCTTGCCTTCGCTAGCAAGCATTGACTGCAACCCGGCATCCGGCGTGAACTCGCAGGTCGCCGACAGGTAGGAATTCGCTGTTTGTCGGGTACTTTGCGATCGACTCGTCAAAAGCTCACGAGCATCAATCCACTGCACTGGAAGTGACTGGGCTTCAAGGTATGCGGCACCCAGGCGCGTTGCCATCAACTCACCAAGCGCCATTATTCGAACTCGAACCCGAACACTTACTTCCCGCACCAGGCGGACTCCAGCAACCAGTTGTTCCAGTTCCTGCAACGTCTCATCGAGCATTTCGGGTCCATCCAGCCCCAATGCCTCCGCAAGCGCATAGTGCTGCTCACGTATCCCACTGAGTGTATCTACTGGGTCGTCAGTAACTGCTGACTGCAATACTGCTGTCAGTGCATCGGATACGCCCTGAAGGGCAGATTGCACAACAACCGGGCGTAATCCCTGTTTCAGGCGTCGCCGCAAAAGCTCAGCTATCGTTGCCCAGTTCTCTGCCGAAGATACGCTGGTGCCGCCGAATTTCATTACTATCCATGTTGATTTTCCGATAGCTTCCGGCGCGCCTAGTAGCTCACTATCCTCAAAATCTGCTTCTGCAATCGTCGAACTCATTTACCTGCTCATAATCGTGGCAAAAAAAAAACCCGCTAGGCGGACCTGGCGGGTTGCTGACAATGTCCGAACTTTATTATTTAGCCGGTACAGTTGCCATTCGCACCCACGTACCTCTGGCGCGCCATGGTTTTTGTGTGTTTTATCGCAACGAGATCATCGATACGCTGGCACAATTCGTGGGTGTCGTAAAAAATCATCGTAGGAGTAGAGCTGACATCACCGCAAAGGTCAAGTACGGCATCTGAAAGAACCCGCTACTCATCCCAGGCTGGTGGAATCGTGACAGCGCCTTCCGACGCTGAAGACACAGCGCTGCGGTACTTTGCGAGTGCTCCACGCGTTACAGGCGATACTGGACGCCGCCAGCGCCCACGCCTCTCGGCCATTACCTCATCACTGACATCAACGCTGATTTCCTTGTTTTCGGCGTCAATTCGGAGTGTGTCTCCATCTTCTACCAGGGCAATTGGCCCACCAACTGCGGCCTCGGGCGTCACGTGGCCGACGACGAAACCATGACTACCGCCCGAAAACCGGCCATCCGTTACGAGAGCAACATCCTTGCCCAGACCTTTACCCATAATGGCACCGGTAGGGCTTAACATTTCCCGCATTCCGGGCGCGCCCTTAGGGCCTTCATAACGGATAACAATGACGTCGCCCGCCTTGATAGCGTCATCGAGTATTGCCTGCAGCGCTTCCTCCTCGGAGTGAAACACACGGGCCGTGCCCTCAAAGTGCAACCCTTCCTTGCCCGTAATTTTCGCAACCGCTCCCTCTGGCGCGAGATTGCCGTACAGGATAGCGAGATGGCTATCCGCTTTGATCGGGTTATCGAAATCCCTGACAATGTCCTGTCCTTGTGGATAATCCGCAACCCCCGCGAGATTCTCCGCCAGCGACTTTCCAGAGACAGTCATACAATCACCATGCAACATGCCTTTGTCCAGCATGCGTTTCATCAGCGGCTGAATACCACCGATCTCGATAAGCTCAGACATAAGATACTTGCCGCTGGGTTTAACATCGGCCAAAACCGGCGTTCTCGCACCGATACGCGTGAAGTCATCCAAAGACAACTCGACTTCAGCCTCGCGAGCAATCGCCAGAAGGTGCAGTACCGCGTTCGTCGAACCTCCTAACGCGATGACGACTGCGATCGCATTTTCGAACGCCGCCCTCGTCATGATGTCGAGCGGCTTGATGTCCTCGCGAATCAGATGCATCACCGCTTCGCCGGCGCGATGGCAGTCGGCTACTTTATCGCTGGAGACCGCTTCCTGAGCAGAGCTGTTCGCCAGACTCATACCCAATGCCTCGATTGCCGACGCCATGGTATTCGCTGTATACATACCGCCACAGGCTCCCGGCCCCGGTATGGCTGTCTGTTCGATATCGAGTAGTTCGGCGTCGGATATCTTGCCGCCCGATTTGGCACCCACTGCCTCAAACACCGAGACGATGTCACGACGTTTAATTCCCGGCCGTATGGTTCCGCCATAGACAAAAACTGCTGGTCTGTTCAGTCGCGCCATCGCCATTACGCATGCAGGCATGTTCTTGTCGCAACCACCGATCGCTACAAGACCATCGAAACCTTCAGCGCCGGTAACAGCCTCGATAGAGTCAGCGATAATTTCTCGGGAGACAAGCGAGTAACGCATGCCGGGTGTGCCCATCGAGATGCCATCCGACACGCTGATCGTGTTGAATATGACGCCCTTGCCGCCGGCATCATTGGCACCTTTTGCAGCTTCTTCTGCGAGGCCACCGATGTGCATATTGCACGGCGTTACCATGCTCCAGGTTGATGCGATTCCGATTTGTGGACGTTGAAAATCGTCTTCTTCAAATCCTACTGCACGCAACATAGCGCGGCTGGGTGCTTGCTCATCGCCATCAACAACAACGCGTGAGTAGCGTCGCAGCTCTTTCTCAGTCATGGTTTCGCTGTCGCTCCGTCTTTGCTCTGCCTGATGCAAGGCCTGCGCGGCAGTCTAGCAGCAAATTAGCGGGATTGCGGTTCGTCGTCGCGGATCGTTACTATGATGCGCCGATTGACATCGATTGCTCTGGTGGCCGGGTTACGAACGAGTTCAACGACGAATGTTTCGTCACCCTCCACAACCGCATCATGAACCAGCGGTACCAGTAACCGAGCTGATCGCTGCCCCGGTCCAAAGGTTACGGAGTGCCCACCCGGCGCGAAATAATCTTCACCCTCCGTCGCTGTGAGATCCCTCACGGCGTACTCAATGACGAGCGGTGAATTGTCGGGGTTGAAACGTACCAGATCGATCTGCACAGCCGGGTCGGTTTCACGTATTGCTGTCTGATTCGCCCCGAAGGCAATGGTGTTTGTCGGTAAGCGAGACTCGAAGTTTCGCTGATCATCATCTTCCAGCGTAACGTTGACAATGGCCAGTTCGGAATCTGGAAATTCAGCCTCGCGCAGACGCAGCGTCGTGTGCTGATCTGCTTCTCGCAGTGGATCGGACGCGATAGTCAATCTCACGCGACCACGAGCCTGCCCTGCCGGAAAATGTATCAGTCCCGAATTGGACAGCGCGAATTGCCCGGCAGCCCAGGGTGAACGATTCCCACTGAATCCAACTTCCTCCAGACGCAAGTTCATCGGCGTTGCAAGGTTACTCCCCCGCACGAAATCAATGATCGCATCCGGGCCGTCTTCCCGAATGGCGATGTTTACAGGCTTGCTCGTGCCGCCGCCGGGACTAAAAGGAATAATCTCTGTCGCTGGTGGCAAGGTTGAAAAATCAACCAACATCGAATCGGGCCCTACAGCCGGAGCTTCTTCCATTATTGGCTCACCAACAATTTCGGCTTCGACAAATTCTTCAACAACGGTGGGCGCTGCTTCCTCGCTTGGGGCAGCTTCCGTCACCGCGCTCAATTCCAGCTCCGGTTCCGAATCTCGTTCGGGTTCCGCCACTGGAGCCGCAATTTCCGGTGTCTGGATCGTCGGTGTACGATCTTCGACGTTCAAGGGAGCTCGAGTTTCCTCTCTGGTAAATTTTTCAAGCAGCGGATCGAGATAACCGAATTGATAGCCCGCCGCCGCCAAACAGGCGATAAGCAACAGCGCGATAAGCCACTTGCTAATGCCGGGTTCATCTTCGATATCCGCAAAGCGATCAGGCTCCTCAACTCGAAATGGTTCGTCTCGATCTTCATCCAATGCATCTACAAACTCGCGAACAGTGCTGAAACGCATCACACGAGAATATGCCAGTGCCTTTTTCAATGCTTTCCATTGACTGTCGTTTAGTCCCTTGAGGCGCTGCGGCTTCATGCGTTCCTGCGATGCTTCTGCAGCGTTCCGCGGTCCGAAGACCCGGTATCCGGCGATCAAGCGGTATAACAGGCAACCCAATGAAAATACGTCGTCAGCGGCTACGGGCTCTTCACTCGTCAGGACCTGCATACTCGAATACGCGGGCGTCAGTGCGCCCAACACACCTGGATCGAATTCTGTAACGGCATGCTGTTGCCGTACGCGAGCCACCCCGAAGTCGAATAGCTTGGCATCACCATTGGGCATGATCATGATGTTGCCCGGCTTGATGTCCGCGTGAACGATGCCACGGCTGTGCGCATAGTCGAGAGCATCGCCGATTTGACGAACAATACGAAAAGCGGCTGCGTTATCGATAACAGAAGCGTCTTTGGAATCCAGAATATCAGCCAGCGTTCGGCCTTCCAGCCACTCCATTATCAGAAAATAAAGATCGTCGTCCCGATCAAGATCGATAAAACGGACAATATTGGGGTGGACCAGGCAACGTCCCTTGGCCGCCTCCTGCTGCAGTGCCCGCAATGCCTGACCGTTTTCGGCCAGTTGTGGCGACAAGACTTTGATTGCGACCCAGTGGTCCTTGCTGCCAGCTTCGGCTAGCCGCCGATCCATGGCTTTATACACAACACCCATGCTGCCGCCGGAAATTTTTTCCTGCAGCAGGAATCGATCGCGCAGCAAGGATCCTACCTGCACTCTGGCATCTGCAGATTTGTCGAGAACAAATTCGGTTGGAATAACGGTTGTCGCTTCAAACGCATCATCTGCCGCCGGCTCAGTAGCATCAGGTAGCGGGTTGATCGGGGGTAGCTTGCGGCCCGACACGGGAACCCGCTCCTCTTGAGTCGGACTGGTTGCGATGTTCTCGGTCACGTAGCGATCCAACATGGATTTAACGAGCTGGAACGTTTCCTTGCGTAAAGCCCCGGCTTCGTAACGCTCCTGCAGTACCCTTCGAATCTGGGCTTCACTACTTCCCGTGGTCGCGAGTAATCGACCGATTCCCTCCTGGATATCGGCAAGCATGTCCACATCATCGGCTATGGCTTTGAGCCTATCGTCAAAGCCAGCCAGTTGATCAGCAAAGGTGTCGCGCACGTTTTCGGATTCTGCAATCATAGTTCATTTGACATTTTATAGTCAGAACTCGCTCGGAATCGGAACTGGTCGTCAGATTACCTTGCCCGGATTGAGAATATTCTTGGGATCCAGAGCGCGCTTCAAGGTCCGCATGAGCGCAATTTCGCCCTCATTCCGGTATATAGGCAAATATTGTCGTTTCAGGAAGCCTACGCCATGTTCGGCACTGAAGCTGCCTCCTAACTCATCCACAAGGTCATATAACGCCCTCGTAACGCGTGCTCCGTCTTCTGAACCGTCAGGCAGCGCCACGTTGTAGTGCAAGTTACCGTCGCCAACGTGACCAAATGCCACCAGCTGCGCGTCGGGCACCAGGTCGGATAGCAACGATTCTCCGCGCTGCAAGAATTCTTCCATACGAGATAACGGTACTGAAACATCGTGTTTTTGTGCTTTGCGCTCAGACCGCTCAGCCTCGGCAATTGAATGTCTCATACGCCAAAGTCGATCGGCTTCTGCCGAATTCTTGGCAATAACTGCATCGGAAAGCAGGCCCTCTTCTGCCGCTCCCATCAATGCGCTTTCAAGGCGTTCTTCATCGCCACCGATTGCAACATCCAGTAACGCGTACCAAGGGGCTTGTTGATCAAATGGCAGCGCCGAATCCGGGATGTGTTTGGCGACCAGCCCGAAGACATAACTCGACACCAGCTCGAACGCCTCAATGGCATCAGCGAGTTCCGTCCTTAAGTACGCCAGCAATCCAACAGCATCACCGGGTGACTCTATCGCCACCAGTGCAGTGCTGATCACACCAGGCAGTGGATTGAGCTTCAGCGTCGCAGCGGTAATGATACCCAGCGTTCCCTCACTGCCGATGAAAAGTTGCTTCAGATCATAGCCTGCCGTGTCTTTTCGCAGCGACCGCAGACTGCTCACAATCGTTCCATCGGCCATCACGGCCTCCAGGCCAAGTACCTGGGCGCGCGCGGTACCGTAACGAACTACATTGATGCCACCGGCATTGGTTGATAAATTTCCACCAATCTGGCAGCTGCCCTCTGCGCTAAGACTCAATGCAAAATGCCGGTCAACGGCAGTCGCAGCGTTCTGGATATTTTCGAGAATGCAACCAGCCTCAACCTCCATTGAGAAATTCACCGCATCGACGCTTCTAATTGCGTTCATACGAGCTAACGACAAAATGACCTGTGTGCCCGACGCATCCGGAACTGCCCCGGCGCACATGCCCGTGTTGCCGCCTTGCGGAACAATCGCAACATTGGCATCGGCGCATGTCCGAATCACTGCAGCAACCTCTGCCGTGTTCGCAGGAGATATGACGATCGGCGTCGCACCGTGTACAGCCCCGCGCCAGTCCGTCAATCGCGGTTCCAGGTCATCCGGGTCCGTCGTCCAGCCCTTCGGCCCCACTATGTCCTTTAGTTGCTCAATCAGCATCGCTGAAAGTTACCTGTCGCGAAAATGTCTCCCAATCGATATTGCTGCCACACATCAGCAAAACAACCCGTTTACCTCGCAATGATTCTCGCAAGGGTCCAAGAAGTGCTGCCGTCGTTGCCGCACACGCTGGTTCCACAGCAATGTTCATCGACTGAAACAGAAACCCCATTGTCTTGCTTATTTGTTGGTCATCAATCATCGCAAGTCGGTCTACATTTTTTCGTGTCAATTCGAACGAGTAAGGCATCGCAAATGGCGCTCCCAGACTATCTGCAATCGTTGTGACTTTCGCAATACTCTCAGGTTCACCACTGGCAAAACTGCGATGCATGGAATCCGCGCCTTCGGGCTCGACGCCGATTATTTCCACGTCAGGGCACAGTTGTTTCACAGCGTTTGATATGCCGCCGATCAGTCCACCACCGCCAACTGGAATTACTAACGCATCGATTCTCTCAATCTGTTCACAAATTTCGAGACCGACTGTTCCCGTACCGAGAGCGACGGACCGGCCCTCAAAAGGGTGCACAAAGAAGCGGCCCTCCTCATCCCGAATTCTTTGCGCAACTTCGAAAGCCTGATGGACGTCGTCGGCCACCACAACCTCGGCACCGTAGCTTTCGCATGCGGCGACTCGTGAAGGGTTTGCAGTTCGGATCATGACGACCTTGGCCGTCGTTCCAAGTGCTTGCGCCGCAAATGCCGTCGCGATTGCGTGATTGCCCGCACTGACTGCCGTCACACCTTTCTCAAGCTCTTTGTTCGTCAGCCCATGCAAGGTCGCTAGCGCACCACGCGCTTTGAACGTCCCGGTTCGCTGCAGGAATTCAAGCTTGGCGTATACCTCTGTGGCGTCGCCCAGTTCATTCTCTATGGCCGGACAACGCATAACGGGGGTCCGCAGCGCTTGCTCAGTCAGTCGAGCGCGCAAAGCGCGAATCTCTTCAATATTCGGTCCAGATTCAGTCATTTATTATGTAAAATGCACTATCGCGTATTGACTTGCGTTGTTCACAAGTGTTGATTGATTAATTAAAGCGAACTGTGGCAGAGAATCCACCTTCGCGAAAGTCGCAGTGGGCCAAAATATGGAACTTGATGATCTGTCGAAATCCGGCATCCGTCGAATAGTCGACTATTCGCCGTACCTGGACCAGTTCGCCGGCCTCGTGCAACAAATGGGGCTGCGGCAACGCAGCAACCTGAGTCACGTTGAGACCGCCTTGCGCAGCCATTGGTCGCTTGGCCAAAACAGCATCCTGAGCTGGACGCCATTGGACCAGAGCATACTGATACTGGTTGTTCCCCACTACGCAATCGCAGAATACACATCGGCGCAGGATGGCACCATGCCACCGCGCGTCTCATCGCGATTTATCACCGGATTAATAACCGGCGATCGCCAGCTCACGATTTCACAGATGCAAAAGGTCGCGCGGCTACTCGACATAGAACCCACCAATATCCCGTTGCGCACGCCTCTTGAGGGCAACGAGATTGAAACAACTATTATTGAGAAGATGATTCGCAAGTACGGCATCAATTACGTGCCGAGTCGTGCCGTGACATTGTTCGATATCGTTGGCTTTAGCCTCCTGACACCTTTTGAGCAAATGACGCAGTTAAACAGTCTTTCGTATTCGCTCAATTCAGCACACGCCAAAATGCTCGAGGCAGACGTCAATATTGATTTCGCTCGTTCATCAAGTGGCGACGGATTCTACATCTGGAATCGGGATGAGGGACTCGAGGCCAGCGTGAATATCTATCACTTCATGCATATCGTTCTGGCTGATAACGCAATAGCAAGAAGCAAGTCCGCGTCGAAAGCCGTGCCACGGCTTCGAGCATGTTTTCATGTCGGCAGCTGCTACGAATTCCACCAGGCCGAAGGCCTGAATCCGACAACACACGATTTTATTGTCGGAGATGTAACTATTGAACTTGCCCGCATGATCGATGCTGCGCTCCCCGGCCAGATTCTGGTAGGAGACTTCATGGCCGATATCGAAATCGAAAACGATAAAGGTGAAGTTGCGGTGCAACCCAACGTCGATGCAGTGACATTCATGCAACGTGCACAGGGTAATCTTTCGCGACTAAGTGGTATGGAACTGTCGGGCGAACGCGTCACCGCGATCAAATGCTATTTGACCGGCGAAAACATGGGCGGCGGGCAATTCAATATTCGGCGTCTGACGATCAAGGATAAACACGGCCTGTCGCGAGTCGCATTCAATGCGAAAGTAAACATATACAGGGAAACGGCGAAACCAATTCTTCTCGGCATCCAGGACAAGAAATTGCCGGAACCGACCGCCGCCTGATCAGCCGCGGCCCGAACAAATAAAAAGGGGTCAGAGCCCTTTGAGCTCTGACCCCTTTTTTAAATTGGTCGGGGCGAGAAGATTCGAACTTCCGACCCCCACAACCCCATTGTGGTGCGCTACCAGGCTGCGCTACGCCCCGACCGTGCTCTGTTTAATACCAGAGGGCGGCAATCATACTTGCCGCGAGTAATCTTGGGAAGATAAGAATTTAGCGACGCAGAATCTTGAGGACTTGTTCAAGTTCCATACGTATCTGTTTGATTATCTGCTGACTTTGCGTCACATCTGACTTGGCTTCATCGCCTGTGAGGCGTTGACGGGCTCCGCCGATAGTGAATCCCTCCTCATAAAGGAGACTTCTGATCTGTCGAATGATCAAAACGTCCTGACGCTGATAATAGCGGCGGTTGCCCCGCCGTTTAACAGGTTTTAGTTGTGGGAACTCTTGCTCCCAATACCTGAGTACGTGCGGCTTAACAGCGCAGAGATCGCTCACCTCACCTATCGTAAAGTAGCGCTTACCAGGTATTGTAGGAAGTTCGTCGTTATTCCCCGGTTCCAGCATATGCTTCCACTCGGGCCTTTAGTTTTTGTCCTGGTCGGAAGGTCACAACGCGACGAGCGCTAATTGGAATTTCCTGTCCGGTCTTCGGGTTTCTTCCAGGCCGTTCTTTTTTATCCCGCAGGTCAAAGTTTCCAAATCCGGAAAGTTTGACCTGTTCCCCAACTGCGAGTGATGCACGCAGCTCCTCATAAAACATATCGACTAATTCGCGGGCTTCTCTTTTGTTCAAACCTAGCTCATTAAACAACGACTCGGCCATGTCTGCTTTTGTCAGTGCCATCAGGTTTAGTCTCTTAGAACTGCCGCGAATTGATCTTGTAATTTCTTGACTGCTGCGGCCATTGCAAGGTCCGCATCATCGTCAGTAAGGGTGCGCGATGTTTCCTGTAAAATCAAGCCTATTGCGACGCTTTTTCGCCCTGCTTCTATCCCTGCGCCCTTGTAAATGTCAAAAATCCTGACACCTTGAATCAGTTCCGGTGACGTCGCCGCGACGGCATTAACAAGTTCGTCGGCAGAAACTTCGTCGTCAACGATGACCGCGATGTCGCGACGAATTGCCGGAAACTTTGATATCGAAGCAGCAACCGGGGCATTTGTCGCGAGCGTTTTGGCCGCATCAAGTTCGAATAGAAATGCTGCTCGCTTTAAGTCGTAGTTCTTCGCAAGTTTGGGATGAAGCTTGCCGATCACGCCGATCACTTCATCATTACGAACGATCTCTGCTGTCTGCCCTGGCTGCAACGCAGGATGTTCCGCGGCTACAAAACGACAATCGCCGACATCGTTTGCCAGTGACAGTAAAGCCTCAACATCCGATTTTACATCAAAGAAATCAACAGCTTCCGTCGGAATACCCCATTGCTCAGGTCGTGCCGGGCCGCAGGCAAGTCCTGCGATACGGACGACCTCAGTGTGCTCACCAAGCTTGCCGTGGAACGACTTGCTGTTTTCAAACAAACGAATTCTATCCTGTTGCCGAGCGTTGTTTGCAGCAGCGGCAGCGACCAGACCGGGCCATAACGAAGCCCGCATCACTGACATTTCCGACGAAATCGGATTGCTCAATACGAGTTCTGATTCGGAGCCGGTGAACGCCGTGTTGGCAGCCGTATCGATGAAGCTGTAGGTCACAACCTCCTGATAATCGCGAGCGATCAAAGTCGCCGCAGCCAGTTCATTGTCCACTTTCGACTCAGTCACCGTTTCGAGCGGTGCCTGAGAAAATGCTGTCGTCTCAGGAATCGAATCGTAACCATGAATGCGTGCGACTTCCTCGATGAGGTCGGCCTCAATTGCGATATCGAATCGGTGGCTGGGGGCGGTGACGATCCAGCCGCCCTCCGTCGCCTCCACTTTCATCGTCAATCTCGTCAGGATTTGTTCGACTTCCTCGTCATCAACTTTAAGACCCAGGAGTCGTGTCAGACGATCTTTTCGTAGCGAAATATTGGCACGAAC
Organism: Woeseiaceae bacterium; assembly: GCA_021773155.1. Classification (GTDB taxonomy): domain Bacteria; phylum Pseudomonadota; class Gammaproteobacteria; order Steroidobacterales; family Woeseiaceae; genus UBA1847. The sequence goes on from JAJFKQ010000027.1 coordinate 71,129, forward strand.
CGGAAGGTGTTCGTTGGCAGTTTCGTCGACCAATGGACCTGCATCACCACCAGCAATCTTGAGCAATAATTGTGTTGCTCGTTCGATTGCCCTGGCCTGTCCAGCCGGATCGACACCTCGTTCGAAACGCATCGAAGCATCCGTGTGCATGCCGTAAGCGCGAGCACGGCCTGCCATGAAACCTTGCGGCCAATATGCGGCCTCGAAGAAGACATCGGTCGTCTTGTCAGTAACCGCGGTACTCAGACCACCCATGATGCCTGCAATACCAATTGGACCACTGTCATCGGTGATAATTAATGTGTCGTCATTTAGTTCGACGTCTTTCTCATCCAGTAACGTCACTTTTTCGCCGGACTTGGCCAGTCGTGGCTTGATTGGGCCCTGCAAAAGGCCGAGATCGTAAGCGTGCAAGGGTTGTCCAAGCTCCAGCATGACGAAATTGGTGATATCAACAACAGGCGATATCGCCCGCAAGCCAGCGCGTCGCAAACGCTCCGTCATCCAGATAGGGGACTCGGCACTTACATTGATACCGCGAATTACACGCCCGGCAAATCTCGGACAACCGGCTGGCTCAACCAACGCAACCGGATGAGTATCCTTTATCGTGGCGGCAACCGCTGCAACAGAAGTTTCTTTGAGCTCCGCCCCGGTCAACGCGGAGACATCGCGAGCAATACCGAGCACGCTGAAACAGTCACCACGATTCGGCGTCAGATCCAGGTCGATAATCGCGTCGGGAAGCTCAAGGAAATCAACGAGCGACGATCCAATTTCCGCATCCTGCGGCAATGACATGATGCCATCCGATTCGTCGCCAAGCGCCAGCTCAATCGCCGAGCAAAGCATGCCATTCGAAACGACGCCGCGGATTTTCGCCTTGCGTAGCTTCATACCATTTGGCAATGTTACGCCGGGTTTGGCAAACGGCGTTTTCATCCCCCGCACAACGTTGGGCGCGCCGCAAACGACATCGACAAGTTCGCCGCTGCCGTCATTTACCTTGCACAAGCTGAGCTTGTCGGCGTCCGGGTGCCTGGTTACCTCTGCGACTTCAGCGATGACAATGTCGGCAATGCCCGAACCTTCATATTCGATGCCATCAACTTCGTGACCTAGCATCGTTAGCTGATGGCTTAGCGCCTCAGTATCGAGATCGGGATTCACCCATTCACGCAACCAGGATTCTGTAATCTTCATCGTGACTACCTGAACTGCCGGAGGAAACGCAGGTCGTTCTCGAAGAACGTTCTGAGGTCCGATACGTTGTAACGCAACATGGCCAGCCGTTCGATGCCGATGCCAAATGCGTAACCGGTATATTTATCGGGATCGACGCCAGCACTTTCGAGCACGTTCGGGTGCACCATGCCGCAACCGAGAATCTCGAGCCACTTGCCCTCGCTCCATCGCACATCGACCTCGGCGGAAGGCTCTGTGAACGGAAAGTAAGACGGACGAAAGCGAAGTTCGGCTTTGCGTTCGAAGAATGCTTCTACAAACTGATGCAAAACTGCCTTCAGATTCGCGAAACTGATGTTCTCATCGATGACCAGACCTTCAACCTGATGGAACATCGGCGTATGCGTCTGATCGGAGTCACAGCGATATACCCGGCCCGGCGCTATGATCCGGATAGGCACACCTTCCTTTACAATAGAGCGAATCTGAACCGGCGAAGTGTGAGTTCGCAACAGATTGCCGCCCGGTAAATAGAACGTATCGTGCATCGCTCTCGCAGGATGGTTCTCAGGAATATTCAGTGCCGTGAAGTTGTGGAAATCGTCTTCGATTTCCGGACCTGATCGAACGCCAAATCCGGCATTCGTGAAGATCCGTTCAATCCGTGACTGGGCACGCGATACCGGATGTCGCCCCCCAATTGAAGAACCTCGACCTGGCAACGAAACATCGACCGCATCAGCAGCCAGTTTCGCCTCCAGCGCTGCGCTCTCAAGCGATTCGCGACGCGCGTTCAGCCCTGCCTGGACTACCTGTTT
>JAJFKQ010000261.1 GCA_021773155.1 Woeseiaceae bacterium
AATGGCACCAGATTCCCTAACCCGTACTGCAGCACGAAAATATTCAGGAAGTCCTTGCCGTACATTACGGACCGCAGGATGTCCCATGATTTCATGGCGGTATAACCACGGAAGATCAGATCAAGCATCTCCAGGCTGATGGCCGCAACAAGAAAACCCAGCAAGTATTTTGCCGCCTTGCTGATAATCTCTTCCTCCGCGCCTTTGATTTCACCAGCCTTCAAAGCACCGCCACTACGTCTTTGACGGAAGGCTTTCCACTCCATGATCACGATATACGTCAACATGCAAAGAGCAATGCCCGACACGACCGCAGACATGATGAAAATTACCGGCATTAACGGCGACATCCACAGGGCGTTAGCTTTTACGGAGCCAAAAATAAATCCGGCATATCCGTGCAGGAAACAGGCGACCGGAATACCGATGGCGGCGAGAACTGTTGCTGCTTTCTTGTCCACTTTGATCGCACCGTCACTTACGTCGTAAGCACCGATGGTCAGAACACGATAAACCGTCCGCTTCATCGCGTTCGACAAACCGCCGTTTTCCTTCAGCGCGTAAACCTGTTCAACAAAATATTTTCTATACACGAACCATATTTCGCTGAGGACGATCAGTGCATAGGTTGTGAATACAATACCAAAAGCCGCGATTGCCGATGTGAAATGCGGCGTAAGCAGGGGTTCCATAGCCCTTGTTGGCTGCTGCAAATGCAACAGCAATGGCAACGCCGCAACGGGCAATAAGGCCAACGAAAAGACCAGGGAAAATTGAGCTATCTCCTTAAGGTCCTTCTGCCCAAAAACGTGGTACAGAGATGACAGTACGAACGCACCTGCCACCAGACCGGTCATGTACGGATACATGACGATCTGGATGCTCCAGTAAATGAATTCGTTGGGATAAACGAAAAGTTCTTTTATGGTCCACTCTATTCCGTGAACAACAGGTTCATCGAGCATCAGATCACCTCACTTCCGCGTCGAGGCCAATGTAAAAGACATGCGGCTTGGTGCCGTATTCGTCTTTAAGCACCGAAACTCTTTCGGTCCTGATGATATTGGCAACCGGATCATCCGGATCTCTCAGATTAGCGATTCGCCGCGCTCCGAAGGAACAATTCTCGACACAGACCGGATCCATGCCTTTGCTGATTCGGTGGTAACAGAAGTTGCATTTGTCAGCGACTTTCTTCTCGGGATGAAAGAACCTGACTCCGTACGGGCAAGCCATGATGCAGTAACCACATCCTATGCACCACTCCCTGTCGATCAGGACAATGCCGTCATTGGTCTGATAAGTCGCTCCGACCGGACACACCTGCACGCAGGCCGGATTATCACATTGGTTGCATAGTTTGGGGACAAAAAACGCCTTGGCAATATCGTCCGGATCTATCTCTTCATCACGTATCTTGTCGCTGGTAAATCCGTCGCGCCCGCCCATTGGTGAATCGATGTGGGTCTTGCCATCGTTTGTCACGACGTAACGTTCAACCCACGTGCGTGTAACCGCTGCATCGTAAGGAATTTCATTTTCATTCTTGCAAGCCTTTACGCACAGTCCACAACCAACACATTTTGTCGTGTCTACCAGGAAGGCCCATCGAACTTTCGCTTCATCAAGCGCTGCCGCCGCTTCCGCCTGACTTATCAGTGTAAATGCACTCAACGGCAGGGAGGACACGAGTGAACCGCCCACCGCATTTTTCAGGAAGTCTCGCCGAGAACAAGTCATTTCGAATCCTCCTCTTCCACATCCTCTTTAGGATCGTGCGGGTTATGGCACTTGATGCATTCGTAGCGACGCTTGTGCCTCCTGTCTTCAATACTTAGTAGCTCGCCTCGAGCACTGTTGGGATATTCGAGAAACGCATGACACCTGAGGCAAAGTTCTCTGGTCTTATTGAGAGGCAGAAATTCTTCGTCGTCCGGATGATTAACAGAAGGGCCGTGACAGTTTTCGCACTCGACCGGCGCGTGAGTTGAAGAATTGAGTTTCGCTACATTTTCTTCATGACACTCAACACAGGATTCTCTGCCCCGATACTTAACGGGGAAGTCTTTCCATTCCTGAATATTGCTGAGACGATGATAGCCATAGGTGAAGTTCCTTCCATGAACTCCGAAATCATCGGGTACCAGAAACTGTTGAGCAACGAGGATCGAACCGACCAATCCGATCGCCACCCATAACGGGCGCAGTACGTGCCACTTCATTGCCGCCTCCCCAGATGTCCCTTAGGAACAGATAAGGTCTATGAACTACCCATACATGGCGGTTGCAATTGTCTATAGCTTGAATGCAGCTTGCGGTTTTTTTCCGCCAGCTTTATGAATACTTGGCAGGGTCAATCAGTTCAATACGTAGAACCCGTAGCAACATAGCGAAACGATGATTGTCCTGTGCTCTGCTATAGTCACGCGATTCCAACATTTTCCGGAGCACACATGAGTCAGGCCAAATCAGGCGATACCGTCAAAATCCATTACACAGGCGCCCTGGACGACGGTACAGAATTCGACAGCTCTGCGGGGCGCGAGCCGCTCGAATTCGCGATCGGCAGTGGTCAGGTCATACCCGGGTTTGATAGTGCCGTCGACGGCATGACGGTTGGCGACGGTAAGACCGTCACGATTCCAGCGGGCGAGGCTTACGGCGAGCGCCATGAGCAGCTTGTTCAGGAGGTGCCCAAGACAGCATTACCCGATGAGATGAAACCGGAAATTGGTATGCAGCTACAGAGCCAGGGCCCCGATGGACAGGTAATGAATCTGCAGGTAACCGCGGTGGAAGATGATTCGATTACGGTCGACGCGAACCACCCGTTAGCCGGCCAAGCCCTGACATTCACCATTGAACTAATAGAAATCGCAAAACCGTAATGTCCGAACCCATCAAAATCGAAGGCGTCGACGACAAACCGGACTACGCAGATCTATTTTCGAATCTGACCGCGACTTTCAATAGCGGCAAGACGAAAGATCTCGCCTGGCGCCGCGAACAACTGCAAGCTGTCGAACGCATGATGAGCGAACGTGAGCAGGATATTTTCGACGCGCTGCAGTCCGATCTCGGCAAATCTGCGATGGAATCATTCACGACCGAAACCGGGTATGTGAGTGCTGACGCGGCCTACAACCGCAAGAACCTGAATCGCTGGACCCGCAGGCAACGTGTTTCGACACCCATCATCGGGCAACCGGGCAAGAGCTGGATTCAGGCCGAGCCGCTGGGAGTTGTCCTGGTAATCGGCGCCTGGAACTACCCGCTGCAGCTAACGCTTGCAGGAATGTCAGCAGCGGTCGCCGCCGGCAACTGTGTGGTTCTCAAACCTTCTGAACTCGCACCCGCTACCTCAGCTTTAATCGCACAACTTGTACCGGAATTTCTCGATCCTGATTGCATCAGGGTCGTTGAAGGTGATGTGCCTGAAACAACCGCCCTGCTCGAGCTGCCGTTCGACCATATTCTCTACACCGGCGGTGGTAACGTTGCTCGTATCATTATGGCCGCCGCCGCGAAGAACCTTACCCCGGTAACGTTGGAGCTGGGTGGAAAGTCCCCGTGCGTTGTATTGCCGGATGCAAATCTTGAAGCAACGGCACGACGCATGGTGTGGGGGAAATTCACGAACGCCGGGCAAACCTGCATTGCTCCGGACTACGTCCTAACGGATGCCGACACAGAAGCATTGCTCATTCCGCTGCTGGAGCAAAACATTCGCGAAATGTTTGGCGACGACGCCCAACTATCGGACTCCTACGGCCGCATCGTAAACGATCGGCATTTCGAGCGCGTCAGCGCGTTGATTGAGTCAGGTCATACCGCCATCGGCGGACAGATCGATGCGGCGGACAAGTATATTGCTCCGACAGTATTAACGGATGTCGCGAACAATAGCGCCATCATGAGAGAAGAAATATTCGGTCCCGTCCTACCCATTGTTCGTGCGGAAAATCTGGAGGAAGCCATCGCCGTTATTCGTACCGGCGACAAACCGCTTGCCGCCTACATATTTACGAACAACAAACGCGCCGAAAGAAAGTTCCTTGACCAGGTCAGCTCCGGCAGCGCCTGCGTCAATGACGTCATGATGTTCATGGCCGTGCACGAGTTGCCGTTTGGCGGTGTCGGACCAAGCGGCATGGGCGCCTATAGCGGGTATACTGGGTTCAAGACCTTCAGTCACATGAAGTCGGTCATTAAACGAGGATGGTGGCCAGACCTGGCCGTTCGATACGCGCCGTATACGGAAAAGAAATTCAGATTCTTGCGCAAAGTACGATAACAACAAGATCAGGGGATATTTGCATGACTCTCGGTTGCCGAATAGCAGCGACACTTCTTTTTCTCGGGCTCGGCATTCCTGCCGTTGCGGATACCACACTGATTCATGCGGGGGAATTACTCGCAGTTCCGGGCCAGCCACCGGCAGCCCGGCAAACAATTGTCGTCGAGGATAGTCAGATCGTCGAAGTCGTGAGCGGTTTCGCGAATGCAGCTGATTTCGATGGCGAAGTCACTGTCATCGATCTCCATGACAAATTTGTCCTTCCCGGGCTGATGGACATGCACGTACACCTGCAAGGTGAGCTCGGCCCGAAAAATGACAGCGATGCGTTGAAAATGTCAGACCAGTTAATGCAGATGCGCAGCATCTACTTTGCGATGAATACATTGAAGGCCGGTTTTACGACGGTTCGTGATGTGGGTTCATCGTCGCAGGAGATGTACGCCATGCGCGATGCTATCGAGAACGGCTGGATAGACGGACCGCGGATCATCGCTGCAGGCGGTGTCGTTATTACAGGTGGTCACGCGGACATCAGTGGCGTCAGCCCGGATTTGATGGAGATGTTTACATCCCCCAATGTTTGCGATGGCCCCTACGATTGCCGCCGCGCAGCTCGTAACGTCATCAAGTATGGAGCAGACCTGATCAAGATCACGTCAACGGGCGGCGTCATGACCGATCGTGCGACGGGAACCGGCCAGCAAATGGAAATGGATGAACTCAAGGAAGTGGTACTTGCCGCCGCGCGCATGGGACGCAAGGTCGCATCGCACGCTCATCATGAAGATGGCATCGTCGCTGCACTTGAGGCCGGTGTGGCCAGCATCGAGCATGGCTCTTATACAGGACCACGTGCAATCAAACTGTTCAAGGAAACCGGTGCCTATCTTGTGCCGACTTTACTGGCTGGCAAGACAGTCGCGACGCTGGCTGTAGAGGCCGATTTCATGAGCGACGCTGTGAAGGAAAAAGCGATACGCGTCGGCAATGATATGGCAGGTTCATTCGAGAAGGCTCACAAAGCGGGCGTGAATATCGCCTACGGTACAGACAGCGGAATCTCACCGCATGGCACGAATGCAGAAGAAGCCGTACTCATGGTCGAGGCCGGCATGTCGGAAATGGACGTCATTATTTCAGCGACGATCAATGCGGCCGACCTTATCGACATGAGCGATTCGATCGGCACGATTGAAGCTGGCAAGTTCGCCGACATCATTGCTGTCGATGCATCGCCACTTGCGAACATCGACGAATTGCTCGATGTCGATTTCGTAATGAAGAGTGGCAAAGTCTACAAAGACTAGGTGTGACAGTCGTCATCTGATAATACTGACGATATCAGACGAGAAGGACGGACGACAAGCGCTCGGCGCAGGGTTGCTGCTGATACGCCAATGACTTCTCCACGACCCACAGTCGAATTCATTGGCGTATCAGCAGCATCTCGTCAGTCAATCACGTATTTCGCCAGACCGTCTAAGCACTGAGCAGGTGTCGGTCTCGCTGGAAACTAGGACGGGAAATGCCGTGACCCTCGTCGGGGTAAACAATCAGTTGCGTATCGATGCCACACCGTTTTAGCGCCTGATACAGCTGCTCCGAATTCTGGATAGGGACGTTCCAGTATTTCTTTACTCGGCTGCAGGATAGAATACGTGGCCTATGACGAGAATGACACCAAGTACCTTACGCATCGGTTACCGCTACCGCCCTGGCCGACTTGCAGAAGCCTATGATGCCGTAGTCATTGGTTCGGGGATGGGTGGGCTCACGACCGCGGCCATGCTTAGCGATCTGGGATGGAAAGTCTGTGTCCTGGAACAACACTACACAGCCGGTGGATACACGCACTCCTATGAACGCAACGGCTATGAGTGGGACGTGGGTGTGCACTACATCGGTGATGTCGGCACACGAACTCGTACGCGAATGATGTTTGACTACCTGTCTGGCGGGAAGCTCGAATGGGCACCGATGGACGACGAGTACGATCGCTTCTATATCGGCGACAAGATATTTAACGCCAGGGCTGGCAAGAAAGAATTTCGTGACAACCTGATCCGGCAGTTCCCGGACGAAAAGCGGGCTATCGAAGACTATCTGGCTCTGCTCAGGAGAGCGGGAAACGCCATGTCGTCGTTTGGTTTGGCACGCGCCCTTGGACCCTGGCAGCAGGCGCTCATGTCACCGTACCTGAGGTGGAAGACACCAGACTTTTTGTTTCGCCTGACTTACGACGTCCTCGCCGAGCTGACGGACGATCAGGATTTGATCGCTGTCTTGTGTGGCCAGTGGGGTGACATGGGCCTGCCGCCCAAACAGTCGACGTTTCTTGTGCACGCGATGATCGTGCGTCATTACCTGCACGGTGGTTATTACCCTGTTGGAGGCTCATGGCGAATTGCGGATTCCATTATCCCCAAAATTCAGGCCGCTGGCGGTGAAGTTTTCACCTATGCGCGCGTTGAAAACATTATCGTTGAGAATGGCAAGGTCGCTGGTGTAAAGATGCAGGATGGGCATCTGATTGAATGTCCGTGTGTCATTTCATCGGCAGGAGTGGCCAACACGTTCCAGAAACTTTTGTCTTCTGATGTCGCCGCCAAGGCCGGGTACGAACGCAGATTGAAAAACGTTGAGCCGAGTTCCGCGCATCTGGGAGTTTATATCGGCCTTAAGAGCACAGCCGAAGAGCTGGGCTTGCCCAAAACAAATTTCTGGATTTATCCGGACAACGACTATGATGCTGCCGTTGAGCGATTTGGCAAAGACAACAAGCAGCCATTTCCGGTTGTTTACATTTCGTTTCCATCAGCAAAAGACCCAAACTATGTTGAGCGCCATCCTGGAACCGCAACCATCGAAATAGTGGCCCCCGCTCCTTACGAATGGTTCGACAAGTGGCACGACGAAACCTGGGGCAAGCGTGGTGAAGACTACGATGCATTTAAGGAGGTACTTGGCGAACGACTGATGGCTTACCTTTACGACAAGCTGCCTGAACTACGCGGTAAGGTCGATTATTACGAGGTTTCGACACCGCTAACGACCAACTGGTTCGGCGGCTATCAGCGAGGTGAACTGTACGGCTTGTCGCACACTCCTGATCGTATGCAACAAAAATGGTTGCGGCCCAAAACGACAATCCCCGGGCTCTGGCTGACCGGCCAGGATATTCTGACTTGTGGCGTCACCGGCGCGATGATGGCTGGCGTGCTTACAACGACCAGCATAATCGGGATGCGAAAAATCGCACCGTTAATGAAGCGTATCTACTCGTAAGAGATCAGAACGATTCTTCGGCAAGCGCCATTACCGCATCGGCGCCAGCCGTCGCTGCCGCAGCGAACCCCTGTGCTCTCGGTAAGATGTGCTGCCCGTAAAAGCGCGCTGTCACCAACTTCGCGTCAGCAAATACCCGGTCGTCAGAGGCCGCGCCTCTTGTTATAGCTAGGGCCGCGAGTGCCATCTGCCAGCCACCGACGACAACACCAGTAAGCATTAACATGTTGACCGAGGCCGAACCTGCTGTGTTCGGGTCCAGAGGGCCTTGTTCCAACAACCATGCCGTTGCCGATTGCAGTTGTTCCACGCCTTCTGCCAGTGCAGCTCGGATTTCGGCCAAACGCTCGTCCCCGGCAAGCTCAGCATCAAGCGCTGTCATTTCGGCAAGCAATGCCCCGATGTTCCGGCCCTCGTCGGCCACTATTTTTCGACCTACGAAATCCAGCGCTTGAATTCCGGTCGTGCCTTCGTAGATGGGAAGGACTCGGGCATCGCGCATGTGCTGCGCCGCACCGGTCTCTTCTACGAATCCCATACCACCTTGAACCTGTACACCTAACGAAGTCAGCTCCTGGGCAATTTCTGTCATCCAGCCTTTGATAACCGGTGTCAGAAGATCCAGTCGATTTTCCGCCGCGCTCTGCTCCACCTCATCGTCGGAGTGATCGGTCAGGTCCTGAGTGCCTGCAGTGTAATATGCGGCGGCCCGCATGGCTTCAATCTGTGATTTCATGACGAGTAACATGCGACGCACATCGGGGTGATGAATGATCGTCGCACTACCCTTAACGCCAGGTGCTTTACCCTGCTTTCTATCCAAAGCGTAAGACCGTGCGAGCTGGTACGCGCGCTCGCTAATTGCGAGGCCCTGCACACCGACATCGATGCGTGCGTGATTCATCATGGTGAACATGCCCGCCAGTCCTTTGTTTTCCTCTCCCATCAGGTAACCGACAGCACCCTCGTTTTCACCAAAGGCCATTACGCAGGTCGGGCTCGCGTGAATACCCAGTTTGTGTTCTATGCCGGGCACATAGATGTCGTTTCGTTCACCAATGCTGCCATCGTCATTGAGAAGAAATTTTGGCACCAGAAATAGCGAAATACCGCGCACACCTTGCGGTGCATCCGGCAAACGCGCCAGGACCAGATGAATAATATTCTCGCTAAATTCCTGATCGCCCCAGGTAATGAATATCTTCGAACCGCTGACACGATAATGGTCACCTTCCGGAATTGCTTTGGTCGTCACAACCGCCAGATCGGACCCGGCCTGTGGTTCGGTCAGGTTCATCGTTCCCGTCCAGGCCCCACTCGCCAATTTCGGCAAATACGTGTTGCGAAGCTCCTCCGAACCATGTGCTTCGATCGCACTTATCGCGCCACTCGTCAGCATCGGACAAAGCGCGAACGACAGGCAGGCCGAGTGCCACGATTCAGCCGCAGCAACACCGGCGACTCCTGGCATACCCATGCCATCGTACTCGGGAGAAACGTCCAGACTTTGCCAGCCATTGTCAGTAAATTGCTCATAGGCATCCGCGAATCCCGGCGCGGCGACGACACCGTTATCAACATGTTTGCAGCCGACCTGATCGCCGGGAATATTGATTGGGCTCAATACCTCTGCGGCGAACTTGGACGCCTCTTCCACGACCTGATCGACGACATCGGTGTCGAAATCGGCAAATCTTTCCAGCTGCAAGACTCGTTTCAGCCCTGCGAGCTCGTGAATATTGAAAAGCATGTCTTTGAGGGGCGGGGTATAGTCGGTCATCGGAATCTCATCGGAACGGTACGGGAACGCCTGAAATTGTACTGCGTCTCGATGCTTGGCTGCGTACCCGAATTAAGGTAGAAATACATCGGCTGGTAGCGCTGGTAGCCATGCCAGTACCTACAAATAACAACAAGAACTAAGGACTGTTTATGGCCACGCCTGACACTGAAAATCAAACCACAACAGTAAAAGACGTCAAGCAACTTGGCATCTGGGCGGCGATTGGCAGCCTGAGTTACGTTTTCTGGATCTGTGGCGGCATGGAGATGGTAGAACGCCTCGCCTATTACGGTGTACGTCAGGTCTCGAGCCTCTATGCAACTGATGCGGTATCAAACGGCGGTCTGGGTCTGGCTGGTACAGAGATCGGCGCGATCTTCCTGGTTTGGGCAATGGTGCAGTCTTTTGTTCCAGTGCTAACCGGTGGCATCTCGGACCGTGTTGGCTACAAAGAAACCATATTTGCCTCGACAATCATCAAGATTCTTGGCTACCTCATCATGGCCTGGTTTGCCACCTACTGGGGATTCATGATCGGCGCGATTGTACTCGCCTTCGGTACCGGTATTTTCAAGCCGGGCATCCAGGCGACGATCGTGAAATCGACGAACCGTGAAAACAGTTCGATGGCTTGGGGTGTGTTCTATCAAACCGTCAACATCGGCGGCTTCATCGGCCCTTTGCTCGCGGCACAACTTCGCCAGCTTGAATGGGCCTATGTCTTTTATGCCTGTGCGGCCATCATCTCCCTGAATTTCTTGTTACTCCTGACGTATAAAGAGCAGGATAAAGAAGCTCGCCTCGAACATCGTCGCAAAGTCAAAGCCGGCGAAATCAAAGAAAAAAGTCTGTGGCTTGACAGCCTCAAAGAACTCGGTCGGCCGATTCTGGTCTGGTATATGATTCTGTTTTCAGGGTTCTGGTTCATGCTGATGGCGTTCTGGGATGTCGGCCCGCTGTACTTCCGCGACTGGGTCGATACAACGGTCATGGTGCGCCACATGTTCGGCGAAGATGGCACATCGAACCCGTTCTGGATCTTTATTTTTGGCATGACGCAAGACGGCAAGAGCATTCTTCCCGAAGGCCTTATCAACCTGAATGCGATGCTTATCATGTTCGTGTGTTTCATCATCGCGGGTTGGAGCGCCCTCATGAGGGCAACCACCTCAATGGCCCTGGGCACATTCCTGGCCGCAGCAACGCTATTGTTATTCGGTGGCTTCAATTACGTCTGGATCATGGTACTCGCAATCGTAAGCTTTTCTATTGGCGAAATGCTTTCAAGCCCGAAATGCTCTGAGTACCTCGGCAATATCGCGCCACCACAGAAAAAGGCGATGTATCTCGGCTTCAGTCAATTGCCAATTGGCATTGGCTGGATGGCAGAGGGCTATTACGGTCAGGTGTTGTATGCGGAATTAGCCGCCAAAGATACGATCGCCCGGCATTCGCTGCTCGACGGTGGAATGTCACAATTAGAGGTGAACGCGGTTCCTATTGGCGAGGCATTCCAGAAGCTCATCGCGGTGACCGGGGAAACAGCCGATGCACTAACGGCGCAACTCTACGCCGCAAATAACGTTGGCGCTGCGTGGTACATCATGGCAGCGGTCGGTATCGTGTGCGCAGCTGGAATGTATGCCTATGGCCGCTGGACCTATCAACTCAAGGATTGAGAAATAGTGTGTAGCGTCAGAATTCGACAGATTTATCGACCGCTGTTAGCGATTCTGCTCGCTTGCGTAACGGGATCCGCCCGCTTCGACGAACCGACGACGGCAAATGTAATAGCGGCGCTCGAGGAGTCGGACTGGCGCCAGCCTGATCCAGCCAACCTGCTCTACATGCGGCTGCCACAAGGTGTGGTCGTTATAGAACTCGCGCCGGGCTTCGCGCCCAAGAACGTAGCGAACATCAAGACGCTGGTTAGAGAGAAGTACTTTGATGGTCTGGCGATCATGCGTTCGCAGGATAACTACGTTGTGCAATGGGGTGATCCGGCCGAACGAGAAGATAAGAAACGTCTGTTCGGTTCAGCACCTGCAAATGTGCTACCGGAGTTTTTTCAATCGGTGGATGAATTGGAAATAACCACCATAAACAGCCACGATGCGTATGCAGACATTGTTGGTTTCGCAGATGGTTTTCCCGTGGGCAGTGACGGCGACCGGGCATGGTTAACCCACTGCTACGGCATGGTCGGAGTCGCTCGCGGTAACGAACCCGACAGCGGCAACGGCTCAAGTTTATACGTCGTCACCGGACATGCACCGCGCCATCTTGACCGTAATATAACGCTCACTGGACGAGTGCTATCCGGGATCAACTATCTAACGACTTTGCCGCGCGGCACAGGGCCGCTAGGATTCTATGAATCGGCCGATGAGCTCACGCCGATCATTAGCAGTCGGATGGGCGACGATGTTGCTGCGCATGACCGGACGAACTTTGAGGTGATGCGAACCGATACGGAGGCGTTCGCCAACTACGTCAAATCGCGGACTTTTCGTCATGAAGAATGGTTTGTGGATCCGACCGGTCGTATCGAAATCTGCAACATCAACCCGCCGGTGCGAACGATCGACTAATGCCGGCTGTGTTATTCGCTGCCCCACTTCGTCTC
>JAJFKQ010000262.1 GCA_021773155.1 Woeseiaceae bacterium
GGTGGCGGGCCTAATTCACGATCTTCCCACTTGCAGGGAGCTGATCGATCGGATTATGTCCGAGGCAGAGACCATTATCGATACGCGTCTACATGATCTTTTGAGTGCAAGTTCTGCGGTGTGAACCGTATTCACGACGCATTTGGCTAGTTAACGTGTCTTGGATAAGACCAGGTGGGAGTGAGTAGCGTTCCATTCCGCTCCTGGCCACCATTCTAACCGGGTCTTTTCCCGTCCGGGAAGAAATACGCTCCACACCGCCGGTCAGGCGAAAATACTCCCGCTCGGGAGTATTTTGTTGTCAGGTGCCCACAATCCCGATAATATTACCGAGCGGTAATAAAGATGGGTGCACCAATGCTACTAACACCGGAAGAGCTGGGCAGTTTTGTAAAAAAAGAGCGCAAGGCGATGGGTCTTACGCAGGCCGAACTCGCCCTGACATCGGGCACCGGCATGCGCTTTATCAGCGACCTCGAGAACGGCAAACCTACCTGCCAAATCGGCAAAACCCTGACCGTCTTAAAGACGCTCGGTCTGCGCCTCACTTTGTCCTCGTCACATAGCCCCGGAGGAGGATAAGAATGGCCCGCACCCTCAGCGTCTTTTATGACCGGGAGCTTGTTGGCCAGCTTATTCAGGATGACGGCGGACAAATGACTTTCCAGTATGACAAGGATTGGCTCACTAAGCCCGAGCCGATACCGTTGTCCCGCTCGATGCCGTTGCGCGAAGAGCCATTCACGCAAAAAGAATGCCGGGGATTTTTCGGCGGGACGTTACCTGAGGAGGGCAACCGCAAGGTCATCGCGCGCATTCTTGGCATCAGTGACAAGAACGATTTTGCGATGCTGGAACAAATCGGCGGGGAATGCGCCGGGGCGATCACTTTTCTGCCGGAAGATGAAAAAATTTCCGAAGATGATGATCGTTACCGCGAGCTTGCCGACGATGAACTGGCAAGAATCCTGCGCGAGCTTCCGCAGAAGCCGCTCATGGCTGGCGAAGACGGTATTCGCCTGTCACTTGCAGGCGCGCAGGACAAGATTGCCGTTCGAGTCGACGTTGTCAAAATCTCCATTCCGTACGGCAGCGCTCCGAGTACCCACGTTCTCAAACCGGCGATCGACACCTATGAAGGCGTCGTATTCAACGAAGTGTTCTGCATGACGTTGGCGAACGCATGTGACCTGAATGCTGCACCAATTGAAATCGGGAAAGTTGAAGACATCGACTATCTCCTTGCTCAGCGATACGACCGTATCCAAGACAATGAGGGGAATATCCAGCGCCTTCATCAGGAAGATTTTTGCCAGGCACTCGGCATTCCCTCGGAGATTAAATATCAATCCGAAGGCGGGCCGTCGCTGGCCGATTGTTTTGCCTTAATCCGGGACGTATCCAGTGCCCCGGCACCCGATCTGATCGCGTTGCTCGATGCCGTCATCTTCAATCTTTTGATCGGCAATCACGATGCACACGCCAAGAATTTTTCGCTGCTCTATATGCCTGATCGGTCAATTCGTCTTGCACCATTGTACGATCTTGTCTGCACCGTCTACTACCCGGAACTGACAGACAAAATGGCAATGAAGATTGGCGGCGAGGCCAAATCTGCGCTTACTTATCCAAGGCAAATTGGACGATTCGCCGCCGATACCGGTCTCGCAGCGGCGCAGACGCGCGCACGAGTTTCGGCACTGGCAGACAGGCTTCTCGAAGAGATCCCGGGCACTGAAAAGCCGAACGCAGTCTCCGAGGATGTCGCTGCTCTTATTACGGAGCGTTGCAACGACTATAGATCGCGTTTCAGCAAGGATTAGCGTTTCACAACGCATCACACGTAAGCACCCTTGCGTGAGTTTTGCGTGAGTTTTGCGTGAATGAGGTGTGCATCGTTAGTGCTTATTGCTGTTCGCCGGCCCCGTGCCAGTCATGACCAACTTCGAGGCATTCCTCGACGAGCCACTTGAATTCAGCGAAGCTGTCGACGATTGCGTCGGGCTGGTGCGGATGCGCCGTGGTGCCGGGGAATATCTTGTTGATCCACGAGTGATCCCAACCGACACCGTTAAAAAATACCGATGTAATGCCGGCGCGTTTCGCCGCAATAACGTCGGTCGTGCTGTCGCCGACGTACCAGCAATTGAGCCCCGGGGATGTACCGAAGTCGTCGAGCGCCTTGAAGATCGGTTCAGGATTCGGTTTGCGTTTGCCGGTGTCGCAGCCGCACACGGTCACATCGAAAAGCCCAACCCAGGCGCCGTCATCGACCAGCCTGAGTTCGAGTTCGAAGAACTCGCGGTCCCGATTGGTGAGGATGCCAAGTTTAATATCGAGCTCGCGCATCTCCTTCAACAGGTCGAGCTCTCCACCCTCGAACGGGTGCGCTTCGCCGTAGTGATTGCGGTACGCCTTGTTAAACGCTTCGTGTGCGACCTGCTTGGCGTCTTCGTTATGTCCGAACAGCACTTCGAAGATATCCGTGCGAGAAATTCGACGTTGCGCCTTTATTTTCGGATGCAGCTCCTGATGTTCGCGCACATAGTCCACGAGCCGGGCATCCTCGGGCGTCTTACATTGCTCATGCGTTGTCAACGCATCCATGAGACCCAGATCCGGTAGCTGCGGAAGCACGTCATCGACGGCGTGGTACATCGCGTCAAGAGTGTCGACGAGCGTCGCGTGCCAGTCGAACAATACGACTCGCGGGGCAACGAGGGCCCGGGCAGCTTCATCAAGTTCACGCAACATCTGTATTTCTACTCGTTTGCCGCTGCATTCGCTGCAAATGTTGCAACCGCCCGTCGCAGGCGCTTGTGCGCATCAAATAGCTTCACGTAGCCCTTTTCGTGAACTCCCCCTTTTGCCCGAACCACGTCGGCCAGCGCATCCCGGTCGGCCTTCGGCCATTCTTTAACATCAGCGACTGCCGCGATGACGGGGTTCAGACGATGCCACATCAGCTGTTCGTCGGCCGTCCATCCGGAGATTGAATCGATGTCCAGCGCCTCCGCCAATTCCTGTGAACAACGCCGTGTACCTTCTTCCCGTTGCGAGCCAAAACGTTGCGATACGTAGTCCAGCACGCCGAGGCTGATCGAATCAGTGCACACCATCGGCAAAACATCCTGTCTCTTCTGGGCGAGCGAAAAGTACAGTGGATAATTGGCCAGGCGTCGCAACGTGTTTTTACTGCTGCGATAGCCTTTCTTCTTCGCCTTTCGAAGTTCCGCACTCGCTAATTTGCTCGCCTCGCTATCGCGCGGACGAAATCCCATGCGCACATAGAACCACCACGCGCCGGAATCGATCGCTTCTTCGTTGTCGGCGCCAATCTGGTAACTGTCGACGGAAAACGTGTCGGCATCAAACAACCTGTGAAATGTTGCAAGTACGCTCGCATACAGGTCCGTAGTTTCCGCTCCGCGAAAGGTCGGAAACAGGTTAAATGCGATCTGGCAGGAACCAAATAAGCCGGCGCCAGTGCCGTAGCCAACGACGACGCCATTTCTGAGCATCAGGTACCCGTACTCGCATTCCAGCAAGTAGCGTTTTACCGGCAACATGCCGATGAGCACGATCTGGATACCGTGTCTGCAATGCACTCGCATCACGTCATCCGCGCTCGCGTAGGCGAAGGCGTCGAGGTCACGCGATCGCGCGACCATTGCGCTTTTGGCAAGATCCACCCAGCGTATTGCCTGCCTGCGGTTCACGTTTTCGATGCGAATTTGCCTGTGCGCAGCCTGTCGAAGATCAACGGCATGTTGCTTGATGCTGTGTCGCTGGTACTGAATAGCTTTTGGCCTGACGTACTCCTGCGTGCGTGATGGTGCTGTGGCAGATGCGGACAAATAGAACGGAATATCGAGCTCGTCATACACACTATCCAAAACCGCCTCAGCGGTACCTCGTGCTGCAAAAAGGCGAATCAGGAACACCGCATCGGTTTCATCATCACTGCGCATCCGATCGATCCACTCAGGTGCGTCGTACATGTATTGCTGCAACGCGCCTCGTTCACTGAAGAGCGCCAGGCTTTCAAGCGTCCTGGAAAGCCGATCCCTG
>JAJFKQ010000263.1 GCA_021773155.1 Woeseiaceae bacterium
CCAAATTCCGTAACCGTCCCTCCAACGGTGCGCTGTATGCCGACGGCAGAGCCGCAAAGCGGGCACCAGGTAATCGCCAGCGGATCACCGGCTACTGTGTCGTTAACGATCTCATGATGATCCAGAATTTGAGACGGGTACGCACGGTGCTCACCCTTGTACGAAAGGGTAAGAACCAGTTCGTCATCGGTAACGTGAGTGGCCTCTTCGGCTGACACGTACTTGGGGTTGTCTATGGAGGGTATGCAGTCGCGGGCCGGGCATCCCTGGCGCAGGTCAGACAGTGCGACCGTCTTCCTGGTGGCGTCATCGAAACCGAAGGTTTCAGCGAGAATATCGACATCGTAACTGCGTTGAGCATAAGCGGCCGCAAGCGGCAGCAATAAAGTAGTCAGAACCAACGAGCGCATGAGTCTCACTTAATTAACCCCAGTTATTATTCGTGTTCGGACTTAAGCTCCCGCCCCATCAACTCGCCAACCGCCTCACGTGGCGATACACCTTCGTAAAGGATTCGATAGACCTGATGGCAAATAGGCATTTCTATATCGAGCTTTTCTGCGACCTCTTTGACGGCCTCGGCCGCGAGCACGCCCTCAACAACCTGCTGAATTTCTTTCTGCGCCTCTGCAACCGTCATGCCGCTCGCAAGAGCAAGCCCCATGCGCCGGTTGCGTGACAAGTTGTCGGTGCAGGTAAGGACCAGGTCTCCCATACCGGCGAGGCCCATCATGGTTTCATGCTTCGCGCCAAGCGCAACGCCAAGGCGGGTTAGCTCAACCAGCCCACGAGTGATCAACGCGATTCTGGCGTTGGCACCAAAGCCGAGCCCGTCAGACATGCCGGCACCGATGGCGAGAACGTTCTTGATCGCGCCGCCAACCTCGACGCCGATAAAGTCGTCTGAGGTATAAGCGCGAAAATTCTTACCGGATATTGCTGTGGCGAGCGCCTGACCGAACTCTTCATTGTTCGATGCTATGGTCATTGCCGTCGGTAGCCCTTCAGCAACTTCCTTGGCAAAGGTCGGACCGGACAGCACCGCAACAGGACGCTCTTCGCCGAGCACTTCGGCGGCAACCTGGTGCGGCAATTTGCCGCTGTGCAGCTCGAAGCCCTTGGTCGCCCAGCAAACGCGTGAATCCGGACCGAGAAATGGCAGGGCCTTGGTTAGTGTATCGCGCAGTCCATGACTGGGAACCACAACGAGGAGATCCCGCACACCGTCCAGGCAGTCACCGAGATCCGGACAAGCCACAAGGTTCGGTGGAAACTTGATGCCCGGGAGATAGCGCACGTTCTCGCGATCCGTCACCATCGCCTCAAGCAGGTCGAACTCAACAACTCCGCCAAGACGAACGTCACAGCCCGAGCGAGCGAGCTGTAACGCCAGCGCCGTTCCCCAGGAACCGGCACCGACAACGGCAATCGTCTTGGGGGCTGTGTTACTTATTAGTGCTTCTCCGCTGACTCGGCTTGCGTTGTGGCTTCGGCTTGTGCCGCCGCCTGCTGTTGTTTCGACTGCAGGTACAACGCGTCAAAGTTAATGGGTTGTAGCACGAATTCCGGGAAACCGCCCTTCTGAATCAACGATGCGATAGCTTCGCGCGCATAAGGAAACAGAATGTTCGGGCAGAAACTACCAATAATCGCACCCAGTTCGTCGCCCTCGTAACCTGCAATCTCAAAAAGGCCGGCCTGCGCCAGCTCTACCAGGAACAGGGTCTTGTCCTCTGCCTTGGCTTCAACGGTAATTGTTAGAACAACCTCGTGATGGTCGTTGTCAACCGCTGTGTGGCTGCTGCGAAGATTCAGATCCGTTGTCGGTTTCCAGTCGTTACTACGGAACACGTCCGGGGACTGTGGGGACTCAAACGAAAAGTCCTTGATGTAGATTTTGCCAATCGATAAACGCTTCTCAGCGGCTTGTTCCTCTGCCATTGTCTTTCCTGTCTTTTGTCATTGCCCGCGGACTAACCGGTGAGCAGTTCATCCAGCTCTCCGTCCGTTTCCAGGGCGGCGAGTTCGTCAAAGCCACCCACGTGGGTGGTTCCAATGAAAATTTGCGGCACAGATCGGCTGCCACTTCGTTCCTGCATTTCTTGTCGCTTCCGAGGATCGACAGTAATGTCGATATTCTCAAATTCAACCGCTTTTTTGGTCAGTAGCATTCGCGCAGCGCCGCAATAGGGGCACATCGCATTACCGTAGACCGTCACTTTTTGCTGCTTGGTCATTTCAGTTTTTTTTCTTGGGCTTTTTGGTTTTGGTCTTCTTACCGGTGACGACAGGTAGTCCGGCCTGACCCCAGCCCGACATACCGCCTTTCAGGCCGTAAACGCTGTCGAAGCCCGCCGCGCGCAGCGTATTGACGGCCTTGTTTGAAGTGATGCCGTTGTCGCACACGGCGACGATTGGTTTGGACTTCACACCCTCAAGACTGTTCAGCTTGCTGTCGAGCTCATCCAGCGGGATGCTCCTGGCGCTGACGATGTGTCCCTTGGCGTACGCGTCGACGCTGCGCAGGTCGACGACTACGGCATCGTTGTTAATCAGC
>JAJFKQ010000264.1 GCA_021773155.1 Woeseiaceae bacterium
GGTTACGTCAGCTCCCTCAGCCGACCACGTGAAGGTCTCAGACGCAACTTCCAGCGTGCTGCCATCCAGCTGCGACACCATCATCGTTACACCCGCGCCCGGTCCGCTCGATGCGGTATAGTTGTAATTCAATTCGCTGGCGCTACCGCCATCGTTCCAGCGCAGCGTCACATGAAGCGTGCTGCCATCTTCAGGCAGACCGGACACAACGGCGGAGGTCGTCGTGCTGAGAAGAACACCACTGTCGTAGAGGCTGTTATCACCGACGCTGGTACCCACCTGTAACTGCCAGTCGTCGGCGCTGGCCCCGTTAGTGGTCCAGGCGAAACTGACATCGCCGCTCGGTAAGGTTGACCCGGGCACAGGTGAGGTAATCTCCGGTGTGCCCGGCGTGCCGCCCGAGGCCGTATAGACATAGTTGGTTTCCCCGATTACGCCACTAATCTTCCACTTCAGTTTGACGTAAACGGGACTGCCATCTGTAGGCAGGCCGCTGACGAGCGATGATGTAACAGTCGAACTCCAGCTCTTGCCGTACAAGTCCCTGGCGCCCGCGGTCGTACCCACTTCCAGCCGCCAATGGGTTACGTCAGCTCCCTCAGCCGACCACGTGAAGGTCTCAGACGCACCTGCCAGCGTGCTGCCATCCAGCGGCGACACCATCATCGGTACACCCGCGCCCGGTCCGCTCGATGCGGTATAGGTGTAATTCAATTCGCTGGCGCTACCGCCAGCGGTCCAGCGCAGCGTCACATGGATCGTGCTGCCGTCATCGGGCAGGCCGCTCACAACAGCAGCGGTCGTTGTGGAGGGCAAGACACCGCTGTCGTACAGGCCGTTGTCACCGATACTCGTGCCGACCAATAGCTGCCAATCGTCAACACTGGCGCCATTCGTGGTCCAGGAGAAACTGACGTCGCCGGTTAGCAATGTCGAGCCAGGCGTGGGTGACGTAATCTCTGGCGTACCGACGACTCCGGCAACCTCGACGCGAATCAACTCAGTACGGACTACTTGCGTCATTGCCGTGTTGTAAACCAGAAGTTCCAATTCCTGGGTGCCACCGGAACTGAACGATGTCGTCACCGGATCAGCGAACGTATTGCCACCGACTTGCCATTCCACAGGGTTCGACTCGTTCGATGTCGCCGTGACGTTTTCGCCGATCGCGATGAGTCTCTTAGATACGGTCGCCGTCGGGCTCGGTAGCGATATCTGCTGATCTGCGGCCACGCCGGTGAAGACGGTCGCATCGCCCGTCACCCACTCCGCCCGAACCTCATCGGCAACGGACGCCGTACCGAGGCCGAAATGAGCAATATGCCCGGGATTCTGCGAATTGAAGTTTGTCGAAGCATGGCTCTCGTGCAGCTGTGTCGTACTACCAGTTTGCACGTAAACACGTGAGCCGATGCCATTGCGATGCATGGGTGGCGTACCGTCCAGCGTAGCTTTCAACCAGTGGTTGCCGTTGGCCGGTGTATCGTTACGCAATAATTTGGGTTCTCCTTCCGTGGCTCCCCCACTGACCGGCAAATACAGATTGTTGACAACGAAAATGTCGAGGTCGCCGTCGTTGTCATAATCGAATATGTGCATGCCGCGGCCCTGACTGCCCTCGGGGATGGCGACGCCCGCGCATGCTGCGACATCAGTAAATGTGCCATTGTCATTATTCATGAACAAGCGGTTGGGCTGTTCCCCCCACGCGCTTGCATCACCGACAAATCCGTTGACGTGATACAGGTCGAGGTCACCGTCGAGATCCAGATCGCCCCAGCTCGCTCCCCAGCCCCAGTTTCCGTCAGCGACGCCGGCAGTCGCGGTCACGTTTGTGAACACCCCCTGTCCGTTATTCTTGCTGAGCACATTGCCACTATTGGTAGAAATATCGCTGGTAAATACGTCGAGATCGCCGTCCTTGTCGTAGTCGCCGATCGTGTGCCCCATGTCGTTGGTTCCGACCGTACCAGGAGAGCCGTCGAACAGGCCGCCGCCGACGTTCATGTACAGTCTGGAGGCTGCGAAATCGGCGGTCATGTGTATGTCCGAGAGCCGATCGCCGTTCAGATCGGCGAAACGCGGCGCAAATACGTGCAAGTCGGTGAAAGCACTGGTTCGGAATTCGTAACTCGTGAGAACGCCGGCATTGTTCTTGTAAAGGTAGAAGCCCTGCGGGCCCGTTGAGCCGTTAGGCGTCCATTCGCCGATTGCCAACTCCAGCATACCGTCATTATCAACATCGCCCCAGCTTTGACCAAAGGTTCTGCCGTTGATTGGTGCCGGAAGAAGGATCTGCTGCGTGAAATACCCGGTGCCGTCATTGATTAGTACCTTGGACTGTCCGAAGTAGTTGGATACGCCAAGGTCAATGTCACCATCGTTGTCGAAGTCTGATGCTGAGACGGCGACGCTTTGATCAGCAGCCAACTCAGCCCCACGGGCCGCGGCTTCATTGACGAAATTTCCGGTCTGATCATTGATATACAGCAGGTTCGCGCCGATACCTTGTGCCACGTATATATCGAGCCAGCCATCGCCATTGACATCGGCGCCGACGGCACCGCCTGTCATTGCAGTATTACTGGTGTCCGGCCTCGCATACGTATGCGTGATGCCTGAAGCCAGAGTGACATCGGTGAACTGCATGCTGTTACAGGTCTGCGCTGTCGCCGTCGACGATATTGCTAACAGACCCACGGGGACCAGTGACAGCAATACCCTTGTCAACCTTCTGAGCGTCTTCATCGATCCGTGCTCGGCGTTCATGCAATTCCCCTTCAGTTTTTTATTAAACTTACACGCATCGCTATCCTATGGAGTTTCGCAGATCGCGGTCAACGGACATAAGTGGCCATTCGGCATTTCGGCCCACTTTATCCGCCGGATAGTCAATGTCGCCAGCACCGATTAAAAACAGTGTTCTGTGACTGCTGTTAATTTGAGCAGTCATATCTCGCAACACCAGTAAATTGCCGACCACC
>JAJFKQ010000265.1 GCA_021773155.1 Woeseiaceae bacterium
CTCCATCTGCTTCTGCGCCTTGCGGATCTTGCTCGCTGCGACTTTTTCCATCGCGCTCGTGATCTTCTGCATGTTCTTTACAGAAGCGATCTTCGAGCGTATTTCCTTTTCACCGCTCATATTAGTTCTCTAAACTCATCAATTCGCACATTGTTAAACGGTTCGATTCCATCATTACGTGTCTACGTCAACGACGCTAGTAAGCGCCTTTCTCTGCGAACGCTTCGCAAATACCGTTCAAGGTCGCTGCGACGTCATCGTTGTAATCGCCAGATGCGTTGATTGCGTCGAGATCAGACTGATTGTTCGCACGAGCGAAGTCATGCAGCGCCTCTTCGTAATCAACAACCTTGTTTACAGGTACGGAATCAATGAAGCCTTCGTTAACCGCAAACAGTGACAGCCCCATCTCGGCAACCGACAACGGCGAGTACTGCTTCTGCTTCATAAGTTCGGTTGCACGCTCACCGCGTTCGAGCTGCGCGCGCGTTGCTGCATCAAGATCAGATGCAAACTGTGCGAACGCCGCTAGCTCACGATACTGAGCCAGCGCGAGTCGAATACCACCACCGAGTTTCTTAATGATCTTCGTCTGTGCCGCGCCACCTACTCGAGATACCGAGAGACCAGCGTTAATAGCCGGACGGATACCTGCATTGAAGAGATCGGACTCAAGGAATATCTGGCCGTCGGTAATCGAAATTACGTTGGTTGGTATGAAGGCGGACACGTCACCGCCCTGCGTCTCAATGATCGGCAGTGCTGTGAGTGAACCGGTCTTGCCTTTGATCTTGCCGTTGGTGATGTTTTCGATGTGCGCTTCGTTAACGCGTGATGCGCGCTCGAGCAAACGGGAGTGCAGGTAGAAAACGTCACCGGGGTACGCTTCACGGCCCGGTGGACGACGCAGCAACAATGACACCTGTCGGTAAGCCCAGGCCTGTTTCGTCAAATCATCAAATACGATCAGCGCGTCTTCGCCCTTGTCGAGGAAGTACTCGCCCATCGATGTGCCGGAGTACGGCGCGATGTACTGCATCGCAGGACTGTCAGCCGCGGGGGCTGCGACGATAATGGTATGTGCAAGTGCGCCTTCTTCTTCAAGCTTTCTTACAACGCCTGCAATAGAAGAGGCTTTCTGGCCGATAGCGACGTAGATACACTTAACACCCGTGCCACGCTGGTTGATGATTGTGTCGACGGCGACAGCGGTCTTGCCTGTCTGGCGATCGCCAATGATCAGCTCGCGCTGGCCGCGACCGATAGGCACCATCGAGTCGATTGACTTCAGGCCAGTCTGAACAGGTTGGCTAACGGACTGGCGCTCAATAACACCCGGCGCGACTTTCTCGATCGGAGCAGTACCTTCGGCATCGATCGGGCCCTTGCCGTCAATCGGTTTTCCGAGCGCGTCAACAACACGACCCAGCATAGCCTCACCAATCGGCACCTCAAGAATTCGACCGGTGGTCTTAACCGTGTCGCCCTCTGAAATGTGTTTGTAGTCACCGAGGACAACGGAACCAACCGAATCCTGCTCGAGGTTAAGTGCCATGCCGAAAGTGTTCTGCGGGAATTCGAGCATTTCGCCGTAACGTGCGTCGGCGAGACCATGGATGCGTACGATGCCGTCGGTTACAGCAATTACTGTACCGACGTCGCGCGCTTCCGCGGATGTCTCGAAATTCTCGATGCGCTCTTTAATCAGTTGACTGATTTCAGAAGCTTTGAGTGCCATTTCCTTTTCCTCTTTATAATGGGGTCAGAGCCTTTTCGGCCGAAAGGGCTCTGACCCCTTTTTATTTGATCAGTGCGGTTGCGAGGCCTTCAAGCCTTGCACGCAAAGATCCATCAATAACCACATCGCCGGCACGAATAACCGCACCACCGATAAGATTTTCGTCTATTTCTGCTTCTACTTTGACGTCGCAACCGAGCCGCTTTGTTAGCGCTGCGGCGATCTCGCCAACCTGTTTCTTGCTGAGCTCCGATGCTGACGTGACCATCGCATCAACGCTGTTCTCGACCTTCGCCTTAAGCGCTTCAAAGTGCTCCGAGATTTCCGGCAGCACTGCCACGCGACGATTTTCGAGCAGCAACTTCAGGAAGTTGGTGCCCTTCTCATCACCGCCAGCGAGCAGCTTGGCGCCCGCCTTCTTGAACAGTCCGCTCAGGAACTCAAGTCGCTGCTCATCGCTGAACCCGGGGTTGCCGAGATACTCGACAAGAGGCCTGTCTGCGAGCAGTTGGCCGGCAATAGCTAATGACTCAGACCAGGGCCCAAGATCACCGCCATCGTTCGCGAGCTCGAAAACTGCCTGTGCGTACGGTCGCGCTACTGTGTTGTTATCAGCCATGACGAGTTACAGCTCCTGAGCTAACTTGCCCAGAATGTCGTCGTGCGCCTTGCCGTCGATCTCGCGATTCAGAATCTTCTCTGCGCTCGCAATAGCAATAGCTGAAACCTGGCCGCGAAGTTCTTCGCGTGCGCGATTGGCCTCTTGCTCGATCTCGGCTTTTGCGGCACCCAGTTGACGGTCTCGTTCCTTGACGCCATCCGACTTGCCATCGGCAACAATTTCATTGGCCCGTGCGTGTGCCTGATCGAGAATGCTGGTCGCTTGTTTGCGTGCGTCGGCAACGATTTCGTCTGCCTCTGCAGCGGCCTTTACGAGTGACTCCTGACCCTTGTCGGCAGCAGCCAGACCTTCTTCGATCTGCTGTTGGCGCTCCTCAAGTGCTTCAAGAATTGGCGGCCAAATGATCTTCATACAGAACCAGACGAAAACGATCATAGCGATCGTCTGGCCGATGAGCGTCATATTAATATCCACAAAATGCTCCTGGCATTTTAATCAACAGTAGGTGCGGCCCTTGGGTCGCAATGGCGGTCTTGCGACCGCCTCTAAAGTATCTTAGCTACCCATTGCCGCTTGTAGCTGGCCTACAAACGGGTTGGCGAACGCGAAGTACAAACCGATACCGACACCAATCATTGCAACGGCATCAAGCAGCGCAACAACGAGGAACATCTTCGTTTGCAGCATCGGAGCCAGCTCCGGCTGACGTGCCGCACCCTCTAGAAAGCGACCACCCAAAAGTCCCATGCCAATGCCTACGCCGAGCGCGCCGAGGCCGATCAAAAGTGCGACGGCAATCGCCGTAAAGCCAATAACAGTTTCCATCTTTTTCTCCTACGGAGGACTTAGTCCAACTTGTTGAATTTAAAGTTAAAAGTGATTAGTGCGATTCCGATGCCAGACTTAAATAGACTATGGTCAGCATCATGAAAATAAAGGCCTGAAGCGTTACGATCAGGACGTGGAAAACGGCCCAGCCGAAGTGCAATGGCAATTGCCAAACACCCAGCAACGCGATCAGGATAAAGATCAGCTCGCCGGCGAACATGTTGCCGAAGAGCCGCAATGATAAAGACAGCGGTTTCGCCAGCAGGGCGACGGTCTCAAGAATGAAGTTGAACGCGATAATGAACGGCGCCGCAATCAGGCCCGCACCTTTCGTCGGCGGCGCGATGGGGTGCAGTGTCAGCTCGGCAATAAATCCACCGACACCCTTGTTTTTTATGGTGTAGAACAAGGTCAGAAAGAACACGGCGAATGACATGCCGAAGGTCACGTTCACGTCCGTTGTCGGTACAACTTTCATGTACGGCACGCCTACGGCTCCCGCCGCCATCGGAATCCAGTCCACTGGCACCAGATCCATCAGGTTCATTAGAAACACCCAGACAAATACGGTCAGTGCGAGCGGCGCGATGAGACGGCTCGTGCCATGGAAGGTGTCCTTAACGCTGCTATCGACAATTTCCACGATAATCTCAACGGCGGCCTGAAACTTGGTGGGCTTCTTGGATGACGATTTCTTCGCAACGCTGCGAAACAGAAGCACGAAGGTCACGCCGAGCAATACAGACCAAAACATTGAATCAACATTCAACGCCCAGAAGTTCCCGGCGCATTCATTCCATACCCATTCGCCCGACTCGGTCTTGCAAACCTGGAGATTCTGCAAATGGTGTTGGATATACGCGTCAGATGTTAGTGCGCCGTGTCCGCCTTCAGCTGCCATCGCTGTTACTCTCGTCCTGTTCGTTGCGCATCAGAAGACCCGATAAGGTCACAAGCTGCGTCAAAATAAATCCTGCAAAAAGTGCCGCTGCAGAGAGCGGCCTGACCAGCGTGAACACAAAACTGAAGAACAGTACGGTGAGCGCCAGCTTTCCTATTTCGCCAATCCAGGCTGCATTGATCAGAGCCTGAGCTCCGTGATCCCTGCGCGGTACCACCAGCCGTAATGCCAAGAAGGCGTTTGGAATGACGCAGATCAGGCTTCCCAAAACTGCCGAGTAACCAGCGACCTCGTCAAAAACGCCCCAGAGAACTGCGGCCAGGACCGCTCCGACCAGAAACTGCCACATAAGCACCCGGGGAATAGTGAGATCCATTTCTCTATGCCTCCGGCACTAAAAACGCCACGTCCATCGGGCTAACCGGCGGCGGGTGGCGCTTGTGGTAATACTGTTTCCAGGCGGGCCTGCGAATAGCGTGCGCATTATAGTGGCAGACCCCAAGCATGGCAACACAAATCCGACCGTTTCAGGAGCCTGCCAATAAAGGGGTCAGAGTCCTTTTCTATTCGGGATTTTAAGGGTTTTTGGCCGATTCCTCTCAGCGGGACGCGGCGCACATTTGATGCTGGTCGAAGCGCGTATATGCTGCTGGTTGCAAGTGAAACCATTTGCGCCAACCAGGCGCCGAACGACATCGTTCAGGAGATGAGTTTTTACCTGATGTGCTTCAGGATCCCGTCGAGCTCATCGAGGCTGTTGTACTTGATGACGATCTGACCAGCACCTTTCGCAGTGTGATCAACGCTCACTTTCGCCCCCAGCTTTTCTGACACCTCAATTTCCAGACGACGAATATCAGCATTCTGTGCGGACGTCTTTTTGGCAGGCTTCGATCTGCCTCCATCCAGTATTCGCCTGGTGAGTTTCTCGGTTTCACGAACAGACAGGCCTTTCTTCACGACCTGACGCGCCGCATCGTATTGCTGCGTGGCATTTGAGATCGCCAACAGTGCACGAGCATGGCCCATTTCCAGCTGCCGGTCTTCGAGCAGTGGCTTCACCTTGTCAGACAGGTCCTGCAATCGCAGCAGATTGCTAACCGATGCGCGTGAGCGGCCAACCGCCTTCGCCGCCTCAGCATGCGTGAGATTGAACTCCCGTATCAGGCGATCAAGTGCGCGAGCTTCTTCCAGCGGATTGAGGTTTTCGCGCTGAATGTTTTCGATGAGCGCCATTGCGATGGCGGACTCATCGGGAACGTCGCGTATTACTGCCGGAATCTCGGCAAGACCCGCCATTTGCGCGGCGCGCCATCGGCGCTCGCCCGCGATGATCTCGTAGCGCTGCGTTCCATCTTTCTTGCTGATGGGTCTGGCAACGATAGGCTGCACAACGCCTTGCGCTTTGATGGATTCCGCCAACTCCTCGAGTGAATCCTGGCGCATGTCTACACGTGGCTGATACTGGCCGCGCTGCAGGTGCTCCACCGGCAGGTTCTTGAGCGCATCGTTACCGGCCTCTGCCGACTCCGGTCTCGACACGGCAACCGTTGGTCTTGTCAGAAGTGCATCGAGGCCGCGGCCCAGTCTTTTCTTTGGTGACATTCGTTGGTCCTAAACGGCTTCGGCCATGCGCTCGTCTTCACGCCGCAGAACTTCGCCAGCCAGCGCCAGATAGGCGATGGCCCCACGCGATGATCTGTCGTGTAGCAAAACCGGGAGCCCGAAACTTGGCGCCTCTGCCAGGCGTACATTTCGCGGCACCACGGTGCGGAATACTTTTCTGTCGAAGTGCTCGATGAGCTGCATCGACACTTCATTCGAGAGATTAATGCGAGGGTCAAACATCGTGCGCAGAATGCCGTACATCTCAAGATTTGGATTCACCGAATCGCGAACCTGCTCGATGGTTCGAAGCAATGAACTCAGGCCCTCGAGTGCGTAGTACTCGCATTGCATCGGGATCAAGACGCCGTCGGCTGCCGTGAGCGCGTTAACGGTCAGCATGTTTATTGACGGTGGGCAATCGATCAAAATGAAATCGTACAATCCGACAACCGGTTGCAACGCCTTCTTGAGCTTCATCTCGCGTCCGATTTCCTGCAACAGGCTGACCTCTGCAAACGTCAGGTCTTCATTGCCCGGAAGCACCGCAAAGCCACCCTCGGGTGCAGAGACGATCGTGTCGGCCGCGGTGGCCTCGCCCAGCAAGACATCACAGGCCGAGTTCTCAACCTCCATCTTGTTGATGCCGCAGCCCATGGTCGCGTTTCCCTGCGGATCCATATCAACCAGCAGCACGCGCCGCTGCGTTGCCGCAAGCGAAGCAGCCAGATTGACACAGGTGGTGGTCTTTCCCACCCCGCCTTTCTGATTAGCTACAGCTATGATTCGTGTCATCGGACCCTGCTTGTTATGGTTGGCGCCGCAACAGCACGGCGTGCCGCGAACCCTTTTCAAGGCCCGGCACGGAAAGCTCTGTTACTGCATGACGCCACGGCGACTTTAACTCTTCTAGTTCTTCTGTCGGGTAGCGCCCTTTCAGCGCCACAAACACCCCGTCCTCTCCTACGTGGTGACCGGCAATTTCCACCAGTCGCGGCAATGCTGCCAACGCCCGAGCAATCACGGTATCAAAGCCGTGACCGGGTGCATAGTCCTCACCCCTGGCTTTAACTGCCGAAACATTGTCGAGGCCAAGCAATCCGGCGGCGTGCTGGGCAAACATGATCTTCTTATTGTTGCTGTCCAACAGCGTGAATTGCCGCTTGGGATAGACAATGGCGAGCGGTAGACCGGGAAAGCCGGGGCCCGTTCCAACATCAAGAACGGTTTCACCCTCAAGCAACGGTGCGGCAACCAGGCTATCGAGAAGATGGGCGCTAATCATCTCATCTTTATCGCGAATCGCCGTCAGATTGACCTTTCGATTCCAGTGCTCAAGCTCGTCGATAAGGATGCCCAGTTTTTCCGCAGTACCCTCCGGAAAAGACCGTCCAAGCTCATCAAGTGCCGTTTGTATCTGTGCCGTCAATCGTCAGCCAGGTATCGTCCAAGAAACAGAACCGTTGCCTGCTGGTAAATATCCCGGTTCTCGCGCTTTCTGTAGCCATGCCCTTCATTAAGAGCATTCATGTACCACACAGTATGCCCTTGTTCGCGCAACGCCTCGACCACCTGGACCGCCTCGGTAACCGGCACTCGTGGGTCGTTCTCACCCTGGGCGATAAACATCGGCACGCTGATCTGATCAACATTGTTGAGCGGGCTGATCTTCTCGAGGTGGGCCCGCATAGCCGGATCACGTTCGTCACCGTACTCAACGCGTCGCAAGTCACGGCGATAGTCCTGCGTATTTTCCAGGAACGTAACGAAATTACTGATGCCAACAATATCAACTGCGGCTGCGAGTCGGTCACTGTAATGCACGGCACTCGCCAGCACCATGTAGCCACCGTAGCTGCCGCCGAATACAGCGACGCGATCCTTGTCGAGGTCTGGCTGCGTCTCGATCCAGTCGAGCAGGGCGCCTATATCTTTCACCGAGTCCTCGCGCTTGAAGCCATTGTCGAGTCCAACGTATGTCTTGCCGTAACCTCTCGACCCACGAACGTTTGGCTGAATGACCGCCACGCCGAGTTTCTCGATCCACATTTGATAGGTGCTGCTGAAAGACGGCCGCGACTGTCCTTCAGGTCCGCCATGAATTGAAATAACGACAGGGTGCGGGCCTTTGCCGGCCGGCTTGTACATCCATGCAGGAATTTCGCGCGGCGCATCGCCGTCCATATCAAACGTTGGATAGCGAATCAGCTCCGGTACACGGAACGCCGTTGTGTCCAGTCCTCCGACTTCGCTTTCGGTCCAGCGGGTAAGGTCACCGTACTCCAGTGCGCCTTCCCCGAGATCAAGTACAAAGGTATCGCTCGGTGTCTGTGGCGTATTGAGTGTCATTGCCAGTCGACGGTCGTCCGGACTGAACTCGAAACCGAAGGCAAGGCCTGTGGGTATGTCTTCAACCTTACGGTATTCCCGGCTCGCGACGTCCAGCAGATAAACGTGGGACATGCCGTCTTCGTTGGTTACGAAGACCATGCGCTTACGATCATGGCTCATCGTTGCTCCAGTGACGTCCCAGGCAATATCCGCAGTCACCATCTCCATTGCCGCGCCCGGCTCCATCGCCTGCCAGGCGAGCTGATTGAACTCGCCGCCCTGATCGGTAATCAGCCAGAATCCTTCGCCGTCATCGTCGAAGGCAACCGCGTTGTTAACGCTCCTGTTGTCGGGCCCGCCGGTCATCAGCGTATTGGCGCCCGTATCGAGGTCTACAAGGTGTACTCGCGAATCGGTAACGCTAACGTAATTGGCAACCAGCAGCTTGCTCCCGCTGGCGGAGAATTCTGCCGGTCCCCACCAGGTTCCGTCGGGCGAAGCCAGTACGATTTTGGCGCTGCCCGGGTTCTCCGGGTCCATTATCCAGACGTCATTCGATGCGCCATTTCTGCGTGTGCTTTGAAAGGCGATACTTGTCCCACGCCGACCCCATACAACGGCGCCATTACGTGACTCCCCGTCGCTGAGCATCTCGGCTTCTCCTGTCACGGGGTCCAGCAGGAATAATTGTGCGAACTCGGAGCCGCCGGCATCGCGCGTGAAAACCAGGCTGTCTGTGCCAGGCCGCCCTGCGATGCCACCGACCGGCTCCTCGTAAAACGTAACCTGCCGTCGAGCGCCAAGCGGCATATCGACGCGGTGAATCGAGTCAACATCACCAAAACCGGTGGAAACGTAAATGCTCTGGCTATCCGCCGTCCAGGCGCGGAAGGCCGCCGCACGAACATTCTGGAAACGATACAGGTCGAGAAAGACTTCCCGGGGAATCTCCGGAATGTCTTCGAGGATCAGACTCCCATCGTTCAGCGTTCGCGTCTCAACCTCGCCGAACGCAATTGAGCTCACCAGCAGGAGCACCCATATGGGCATGAATGCACCCACGCGCGCTAAGCGAAGCGGCGAGCTTTTCCTGATCTGTACAAAGTGCATTGATTTCATCTTCATGTGCATTCCATATTGCGAACCCAGTGGGCACTATACGGTGTCACGGTATTATGCGGAAACTCAAGTATGTCCCTGCTGAATGAATC
Source organism: Woeseiaceae bacterium (assembly GCA_021773155.1). GTDB lineage: Bacteria > Pseudomonadota > Gammaproteobacteria > Steroidobacterales > Woeseiaceae > UBA1847. Next base: position 9,237 of record JAJFKQ010000265.1, read on the forward strand.
CTTGCGCATCGATCGGTGGTTATTTTACTGCCGGTTTTTCAAGACCCGGGTTCTTGCGACCGCCGCAGTGACGGGCGGGCACGTGAAAATTAACGGTGAACGAACGACGCCGGGCTCTCGTGTCAAACGCGGCGACCACGTCGACTTGATTCGTGAGCGCTTGCCTTACTCGCTGGACGTGATTGAAATCCCGTCTCGGCGTGGTCCGGCTGCGGAGGCGCAAGGCTGTTATTCGGAAGATGAAGAAACCATCGAGCAAAGAGCGGCTCTGGTCGCAACGCTTAAGCAGGATCGAATGCTAATGCCAAAAACAAAGGGGCGTCCCGACAAGCACACGCGACGCAAATTGAGATCGCGCAACAGAGATTAGGGGCTCGAGGTGTCGCGCGCAAGGCGCGTTCCTACGGTGTGATTTTTACTACTGTCCGGCCCGTAACGGTGCCATCAATATAAGCCTGAAACGCGTCCGGCAGCTCGTCAAATGAAATGGTTCGATTACCGATCGTATTCAGGTGTTGCGGCTTGAGGTCGTCGCCAATCCTCGCCCAGACAGCGCGTCGCAAGTGGCTCGGCGTATCAACGGAATTAATGCCCAGCAGGCAAATCGCTCGCAATATAAAAGGCAAGACCGTAGTGTTCAGCGCCGCGCTCGCGGCCAGGCCGATGCTGGCGATATTGCCACCATAATCGACGGTCCTTGTTAACCAGGTCAGGTAGTCGCCGCCAAGATTATCGATGGCACCACCCCATTGGGCCTTTTCCATCGGTCGTTTGCCGAGATCGATTTGATCGCGTAACAGGATCCGGCTCGCACCGATCTCACGAAGATAGGGCTCTTCCGTCGCTTTTCCGGTCAACGCTATGGCCTCGTAACCGCGCCCGGCGAGCATGTCGATCGCGACGCTTCCGACGCCGCCTGTCGCACCCGTAACAACAACAGGACCCTGATCCGGCGACTGCCCGTTCTGTTCCATACGATGAATAGCGAGTGCGGCCGTGTAACCCGCCGTGCCGATTTGCATCGCCTCGACCGCCGACATGCCATCGGGAATGACAACGAGACTTTTAGAGTCAACACGAGCGTATTCTGAATAACCACCGTCGACCGTCTCGCTCAAACCGCAACCATTGACAAGCACCTCGGTGCCCGGCTGAAACTCGGTGTCTTCGGAGCTAACAACAACACCCGCCAGATCAATGCCGCCGTTAAGTGGATATCGCCTGAGTATTCTTGCTGTGCCCGTAGCCGCGAGTGCGTCCTTGTAGTTAATCGTCGAATGACTAACCCGGACTACGGCGTTGCCCTCGGTCAGGTCATCGACGCTGAGCTCCTGAAATCCGGCGACGATGTTGCCGTCTTCTTCGTTTATTCGGTAGGCGCGAAAATTGTCCATTACAGCCCCTGTTTCTTCAGTCGTTGTATCCAGGAAACGAGCCCTTTTGCGTTGAGCTCAATATCAATCTCGAGAATGGCTTGCAGTGTATCGTCGTCACCCTTGAAGCCGTGTGCTCGAGCACATCCCTTCAGGTATTCCGACATCGCTGGCTTTATGCCGGCCAGCGGAACATCGGCATCTTTATTTGCCAGCGCGATATCCGTGTACGCATCGATACCCGCATGCATGTCCGCTGCCAGTCGATCGAGGTCACGCACACGACTGTAATGCGTCAGATACAACTGCTCGGGGCTGCAACCCATGATGCGATCAACAGATACATGGGCAGCATCCGGATCGAAGTGCGTTGGTGTTGTCGTCGGAAAGATGAGCGGTCCTGCCGCCGTATCCAGTTCGCGATAGGAAATGCCAAAGCTGTCACCCGTGAACACACCCCGTGATGCCGGGTCATTCAGGCAGTAGTGATGCAGCGCGTGGCCTTCCGTGTACAGGATCTGCAGTTGGCGGCCGTTGAGGTCGAACCATTGCTCATCGTCGGGGGCAACGCATCTCGATGCATCGATCGGCTGGATGTCGCCGTACATTCGCCGCGTTTCTTCAACTCCGTATACCGCCTCTGTACCGGCGATTAATTTCGCCGGGTCGATCATGTGCACGATACCACGTGGATGCACAACGCAAAGCGCGTTTGGCAGCTTCTGCATCAAACGGCCTGCGCCGCCGGCATGGTCAAGATGAATGTGCGTCAGGAAAACGTAATCGACGTCTGTAACGTCGAGGCCCTGCTGGTGCAGCGCATCAAGCAGCAGCGGTACGCTGTTGTTGGCTCCGGTATCGACGAACGCGGCGCGGCCGCCCTCAACGATCAGGTGACTCGCATCCTGCAGGGGTCGCTCATACTCTGTGTCGACGGCCGTAATGCCATCATTTAGCCGGGTGGTTTGGGCGCGGTGACCAGGCAATCTTTACTCGGCCTTGGTCGTTTCGAGGCCTTCAAGGCTCGCGAAATACTTTGCAAGAACTTCGACATCCTGTTCCGCAATCAATCCGGCCTGAATGCTCATCACGGGATCGCTGCGAATGCCGTTACGATAGCTGGTCAAAGCACGTACCAGATAATCTTCATGCTGGCCCGCCAGCGTTGGCCACATGGCGTTAACACTAATGCCGTTGTTGCCATGACAGGCCGTGCATGCCTGCGCTTTGTCGAAGGAGACGTCTTTCGAGCCACCGGCCGCAACAGTGTCACCACCAATGCTGGCAAAGTAGGCGGCAACATTCTCGATATCCTGGTCCGACAGGCTGGATGCCTGCCCGGTCATCGTCGGGTGCTGGCGCGTATTTTGGCGGTAGCCCTTAAGGGCAACAACGAGGTAGGCCGCCTTCTGGCCTCCGAGCTTTGGTACACGATAGGACGGGTACGCATTTCGATAACCATCAATGCCATGGCATCCGAGGCAGGAGTATGCGAGCCCCTTTCCGGCCTCCAAATCACCTTCCGCGAGTGCGGGCTGCGCAAAAACAACAGTGGCAATAAGCAGTGTCGCGGCAGTTGCCACGAGCTTCATGTTCGTAATCATTTGTTTTTTCATCTGTTTCTTGGCCCGCGGCTCGCGCCCGGCATTGTGTGAGGCGGCTATGTTAGTGACACTCGGCGAGGATTTCTAGCCATTGGGCACAGTATCTCGCCGCTTGCATGCTAGCATCCTCGCGATCTAACACTTCGTTTTGGGGTTCCCGGTGAAAAAAAGCGTCCTTGTTCTGATATTACTCGCTGTACTCATCATTATCGTTTCGCCCGGCATAGTCGGCAAACTGGCGGAAAATGCCGTCGACGAAAACCTGCATTGGGCAGCCCGGAAAAGCGGCGAACTCATCGTCACTTCGAAAGGTTTTGACCGCGGCTGGTTCTCATCAGAAGGTCAACATCGAGTCGAGCTGGCTGAGGGCGGTCTCCGGACAGCGATGACCTCCGCCACCGGCAGCAGGAGCGACGCGCTGCCTGTGTTGCTCATAAACACCCACCTCGACCATGGCCTGATCCCTGTGTCCTCGATGAGCCGCGAAGAGGGCTCACTGGCCCCTGGGCTCGGCAATGCGGCGTCTACGCTTGCTGTCGAAGTTGGTGGCGGCGAGCAGATCGATATACCGGGCACCATCTACAGCAAAATCGGCCTCGGTGGTGATCTGGACTCTCATTACATTGTTGAAGCTGGCTCACAAACGGTCGACGGTGGTGAAGTTACCTGGCAAGCAACCACTATCAACATCGCATCCAGCGCCAAAACGGGTAACGTTGAGTTCGAGGGGGATGTTGGTGCCATGACGTTCGGTAATGATCAGCAAATCGTATCCATTGACGGACTGACGTTTGTCGGCCAGCAGGCGCCCTCGTCATACGGTTTCAACGTCGGCAATATCGACTTCATGATGGGCGCCCTGAGCAGTAACGCCGGCGGACAGGCCGCTGGTGGCATGCAGGGGTTAAGCGTCAAGGCCTCTTCATCCGTTGACGGTGACCTTGCTGCCGCAGCGATGCGCCTTGAGATGAGCGGCCAGACGATCCCGGGCTTCGGCGACATATCTGTTATTGCGGACCTGGGTTTTTCCAGTATTGACGCAGCGGCCCTGGGCGCCGTGTCCATGCGCCTCGACGGTCTCACTGGCGCGCCGGATCCCGAACAGATCATGATAGCCGCGGAGGAAGAGCTTAAGGATCTGTTCGCCGCTGGGATCGATGTCGGCGTGGAGCAGTTCGATGTTGCGTTACCGATGGGCACTATCCAAATGAAAATGACGATTCAGATTCCCGCGTCTGATCATGCGGCGTTCGAATGGTCGTCACTCTTACTCGACACCGTTGCGTCGCTTGATGTCAGGGTTCCGGAGGCATTGGTGCAACTTGCTTCCTCGATGAACCCACAAGCCGGAGCGATTATTGGTATGGGGTACCTGAAGAAGGAGGGTGATCTCTACATCATGGATGCCGACCTCAAGCAGGGCTTGCTGACGATTAATGGCGCGCCGATTCCCATCCCGATGGGGGCGTTTCAATAGTCAGCGAGTTAGGGAAGCTCTGATCAATTCAGCCCTGTGGCAGGCAGTCCGCGAGCCACCGACCGACCGCAAACGTGGTCGGTCCTGCCTGCAGTTATTCTCGGCAAATTTACACCGCGGGTGGAACACGCAGCCACTCGGCGGTGACAGCAGCGACGGTATTTCGCCCATGAGTGGCGCCGCAATGGGCGCTACGAGAGGGTCGGGGACGGGCATTGCATCGAGCAGCGCTCTTGTATACGGGTGCCGTGGCGTGGAAAACAGATCGCCGGTTTCGGCGACCTCGATGAGCCGTCCGAGGTACATCACCGCAACCCGATGACCAACGGAGCGAACGACCGCGAGATCATGGGATATGAAAATTATCGATAGCCCTGACTCGCGCTGTTCCTCTCTAAGAAACGCCAATACCTGCTCACGGACAGAACCATCCAGCGCCGCAACCGCTTCATCACAAATCAGGACCTTTGGCTTGAGAATCAGGGCTCGTGCGATCGCAATACGCTGCGCCTGACCACCGGACAGTTGATGTGGAAAACGGCGCAAGTAGCTTTCGTCTAAACCAACCCTGTTCAGAATGGCGACGACTTGCTCGCTCCGCTGCTCTGCCGATAGATTCGGCTCATGAACCAGTAGCGGCTCGCCCACCAATGCCGCCACGCGCATTTGCGGGTTCAGCGCGCTTACCGGGTCCTGAAATACAAGCTGCAGGTCTCTACGTTGCACCGCCGCTCTCGACTGCACCGGCCCGTCAAGTGACCCGCCCGCATAGACGACGCGCCCGACCTGCATTGGAATCAATCCCAGCATGGCGCGCACCAGGCTGGACTTGCCCGACCCGGACTCACCCACTATCGCCAGCGTTTCCGCTTCTCGCAGCGACAGGCTGACATCGGTCACTGCCTGCAACCGATCATTAGATGTGTCGCGATAGCTGACCGAGGCGCCTTCAACGCCGAGAACGGCTTTTCCGCCAGAGGGTTTAAGTATTTCGCCTCGATCAATTCGTTTCGCAGCGGCCAACAACTTTTTCGTGTGGTCGATTTTCGGTGCCGCGAAAACCGCTGCCGTTGCTCCCGACTCCACCAGCTTGCCCGCCTCGAATACGAGCAAGCGCTCGCAGCGACCGGCAACAATACCCAGGTCGTGTGTAATTAAGAGCAGCGCCGTGTCATCCCGAAGCTCTTCCAGCAAGTCGAGTATCTGCGCTTGTACCGTAACGTCCAGCGCCGTCGTCGGTTCGTCGGCGATCAACAGGTCCGGTTCGCAGATAAGCGCCGATGCTATCATCACCCGTTGCCGCATTCCGCCAGATAGCTCATGCGGAAAGGCGCGGAACTGCCGATCGACATCGGGCAGCCCAACACGCTTTAACATCTCGACAACCTCCGCGTCCGCGGTGTCGCGAGTTGCCAGCCCATGTTGCAACAAGACCTGCCGCAGTTGCTTGCCAATGCGCAGATACGGATTCAGCGCCTGCAACGGGTCCTGAAAAACAATGCCAATGCGAACCGCTCGCACGGAATCGAGCTGTTTACTGGTCTTGTTCGTCAGCTCTTCGCCGTCAAACGAGATGCTGCCTGCAATGCTCGCATTACCCGACAGTAACCCGAGCAGCGCCAGCGCTGTTTGCGATTTACCCGATCCCGACTCGCCCACCATGCCAACCGACTCGCCACGACTCACCGAGAAGCTCACGCCGTCGACGACGACATCATCACCGTATCGAACGGTCAGGTCACTTACTTCGAGCAGGCTCATCGAGATTGCCTCACGTCAAAGAAGTCACGCAATGCGTCGCCCAGGAAATTAAAACTCATCAAGATGAGCGCCAGCAGTGCCGCAGGTATGAGCAGCATCCAGGACGCGCCTTCCATTTGATTTACGCCCGCGTCGACAAGTGCACCGAGTGATGTCTGTGGTTCCTGCACGCCGAGCCCCAGAAAGCTCAGAAATGATTCAGCCAGAATCGCCTGCGGAATCGTCAGCGTGACATAGACGATAACGATGCCGAGCAGATTCGGTGCGATGTGGCGAAAGATTATTCTCGCGGTACTGACGCCGGTTAGCCTGGCAGCATCGACAAATTCTCGCTCACGCAGGCTCAGAGTTTGCCCGCGAACGATGCGCGCCATGTCGAGCCAGTTTATCGCGCCGATAGCGACAAATATGAGCAGGAAATTTCTTTCGAACGCGACCATGAGAAGGATGACGAAGAAAATGAATGGCAGCGCGTACAGCGTATCGACCGCGCGCATCATCACGGCGTCTACCCGGCCACCAACGTATCCGGCCACTGCGCCGTAGGTAACCCCGATAACCAGGCTCACCAGGCTGGCCACGATTGCGACGAGCAACGTAACGCGAATACCAAGCATGGTTCGCACGAACAGGTCGCGACCAAGAACATCAGTACCAAACAGGTGTCCGCCGGAAATAGTCGGCGACTTAAGTATCGAGTCGAAATTCGTACTCACGTAATCATGTGGGCTGAGCCACGGACCGATGCTGGCCAGCGCCAGGATGAAGATGAGAGTGCCGCCGCTTTTCTTCATCGGTTTCGGACCCGCGGGTCGAGTACGCCATATAAAACATCAACGATGAGGTTTAGCGAAATTATCAGCGTGGCGTAAAAAACAACGATGCCGAGTACGAGTGTGTAATCGCGGTTGAGCGCCCCCCGCACGAAGAACTGGCCAAGCCCGGGAATGCCAAAGACCTCTTCCACAACAACCGAGCCGGTAAGAATCGCGGCGATCGCCGGTCCCATGTACGACAGCACAGGCAACATCGCCGGTCGCAACGCGTGTACTCGAATAATGGCGTTTGTCCCCAGTCCCTGCGCTCGAGCCGTTCGTATAAAGTCGCGGCCAAGCACATCGATCATGCTCGCGCGCGTCAGTCGCGCAATGTATGCGATTTGCGGCAAAGCCAGCGTAATTACAGGCAAGACAAATTTGGCCGCGCCGGATGTGCCACTCCAGCCCGCCGGCAACCAATGCAGCTTCACCGCCAGCAACAACACCAGCACAGGGGCCACAACGAAAACCGGAATGGAAATGCCCGTCATCGCGAATGACATCACGACACGATCCAGCATGGACCCTTGCTTCAGTGCGGCGACAGTGCCGCTGCTGACACCTGCCAGCAGCGCGAGCAGCATTGCCAGAACGCCGATCTGCAACGACAAGGGAAAGCCGGTGCCGATGAGTTCCGCCACCGTGTAATCGCGGTAGCGGTATGACGGTCCCAGGTCACCACGAACGAGTCCGGACATATAGCGCATGAATTGCTGCGGCAGCGACTCGTCAAGGTGATAGGCGGCCTCAATATTTGCGGCAACATCCGCCGGCAACACACGCTCAGCGTCAAACGGGCCACCAGGCGCAGCATGCACCATGAGAAAGGCCAGGATGATTACCGACAGCAGCGTCGGTATTGCCCCCAGCAATCGGAGCAACGTGTATCGCAGCAAGTGTTTGTTCCAGCGCGGCTAATCAGCCGCTTTGAGGCTCAGATGGTGAGAG